>JAFDFO010000006.1 GCA_019309815.1 Deltaproteobacteria bacterium | reverse complement strand
AGTAACGAAAGGTTTTGGAAATATTACGCGGGCGTTGGAGGACCACCTAAGATAGAATAAAGCAGCACGAAAAACAGGAATTGAATGATCCAGCCAATCACGCAAACGCCCACAGCCCGCAACGTGCTCTCATAATCAAGGGCCTGTCTTACAGCAATGACCATTGCCACGAGCATCCATACCTGGGCAACTATAAAAACCAAGGTGCCCAGCCCTGGGATGATCCCCAGTAACCTAATCAACCCCGGAGAGCTGGAAAAACCAATGGTACGTAGCAATTCACCGTGATCTGCCTTGGTCTGGGGCTCGGGCAGGAATTTAGTGCCAATGAAGTAGGTGAGATAGGCCCAGACATACCAGCCCACAAGCGCCAAGATCGTCCCTATCAGAATTGCGGACACCGACGATCCCACTCGTGGGATGCTTCCCACCCCTGCAGCTATGCTGGAGAGAACAACAACCGTCATCGCCTGACCCAACGCTGTCTTATCCGCCTCTACTTCTTCATACAGGTTTACATCCAACTTAGCCGCCCGAACAATGCGATTCTGAAAACTAGTCATTCTACCCTCCCGCTAGCGTGTTTTTATTCTTCTTGCTGCCTCGGCTCAAAGCCCAAGCATCTCTTTTGCCTCTTTTACACTGGCAACAGTTCGATCCAGTTCTTCTGCAATACGCGCAACCCGTTCAACAAGCTGAGCATTTGATTGTGCTAATGCCCCTTTTTGGTAGTAGATATTGTCCTCAATGCCTACTCGAACATGTCCCCCCATAGCAATGGCATGTGCCGAAAGCGGTAGCTGGAACCTTCCCAGTCCTCCAACTGTCCAAGTCTGACCAGCCCTTAACCGCTCTCTCAGGAGCACAAGGTTCCTGATATCACCGCTCATTCCTCCCGGCACTCCCAAGACAAAATCAACATGGAATCTTTCTGGAATAAAGCCTTTCTCAAGGAAACGGTCAACCGTGTCCATCATCCCGTAGTCAAAAATTTCCAGTTCCGGCATTACCCCATTTTCCTGGATGGCCTTGGAGATAGCTCGGATTGTCGTTTCACTGTTTTCAAAAATGTCAGGACCAAAATTCATCGTGCCCATGGAAAGCGTGGCCATGTCGGGTTTGAGCTTCAGAGGGGCACAACGTTGGCCAAGCGGTGTGCCTACAGCACCTCCCGTGGAATACTGGATGACGCATTCACATCTCCCGCGTATCTTTTCTGTAACCTCAGCAAAAACATCCATGCGTTGAGTCGGCTTTCCTTCTTCATCCCGCACATGCAGATGAACGATACTTGCGCCGGCCTCCACCGCGCCTCTTGCTGATTCGGCGATCTCCTCCGGGGTTGTTGCAAGATCCGGGTAGTCCTCTTTGCTCAATTCAGCGCCAACGACCGGGCAGGTAATGATCAGGGGATTAGTCACCATGTTCAATCCTTTGCTTGTCTTTGGGAGTTACGCACGTGCCTGCAGCCTTACAAACCAAGACCGGTTCACCAAGAACACGGGCGGCTGTTTCGCCAAATTCCGGCGCAGGAGATATGATTTTCCACGCCTCGAATTCCATTGTCCTCGAGGTGTCGCCCACCTTGGTTATTTTTCCCATCACTTCAACAAAGTCTCCTGCATAAACGGGCGCCAGAAATTCTATTTCACTGTAAGCACGAAATAATCCTTCGTCGCCGTCATAACGGACGAGAAGTTCGGTGGCCACGTCACCAAACAGATTTAGAACCCGTGCGCCGTCAACAAGGTTGCCTCCATAGTGGGCGTCATGCATACTCATTCTCACTTTGAGTCTTGCTTCCATGGTATCATCCCTCTTCTTTCCGGAATTCTTTTTGAGTATTGCAGCTTTCAACCTGGACCATTACTCCGCCCCGCATAGGGCATGGCGTTTACGCTTTGCGCTCTGCCCTCTGCGCTTTGCGCCTTCTCTCCAGTATCTTATCAATAATAAAAGATGCCACTTGGGAAGGAACCGTCCCCGGTCCGAATCCGGCATCATAGTCAAGTTGCAACGCAAAATCGTTTGTCATCCGCGGGCCACCCGCCAACAACAGGAAGCGGCTCTTCAAACTTCTTTCTTCGAGAAGTTGTACGAACTCGGAGAAATTGCTCAAATGCATGTCTTTCTGCGTCACAGTCTGAGAAACCAAAATGGCATCAGCTTCAACTTCAAGGGCCTTCTCGAGCAGAGCATTACAGGAGACCTGAGCACCCATGTTGTAAGTATTGATTTCAGGATAACGCTCCAAGCCGTAGTCGCCGCTATATCCTTTCATGCTCATGATGGCATCTATTCCCACAGTATGAGCATCACTTCCAATGGTGGCGCCGACAATCGATAGTCGTCGTTGCAGTTTGGTCCGAATCAGTTCATTGATTTCGTAAAAGTCCATCTGCCTCGTTCTGACTTCGCTAACTTCCACCGTGGAATAGTCAAGGGTTGGTTTCGCCTTGGCGTAGACAACAAAGAAGGTAAACTGGTCTGCGATTTTCCGCGCATGGACCACAGAGACGTTTTCACAATTCAATTTCGACACGTATAGCTCTGCTGCCTTTTTTGCTCTTTCACCATCTTCCACGGGGAGAGTAAACGACAACTGCACGATGCCATCATTCATGCTGTCCCCATAGGGCCTAATCATTTGCTCACTCATCAATGACTCCACCTTGTTCGAGTTGTTCCATGACAGGATTGGAATAGTCGGAGTCCTTTTCGAAGACCCCGTCAAGCCCACTGCCTCCATCAACGGCCCTGCGGATATTCGCAAATCTCCCCTGAGCGATGGCCTCCATCAAGCTGATTTCTCTCAGTTCTGTCAAGAATTGCTCGGTCTCATCCAAAACCTGTTGTGCCCGTTTGGCCACAAAACCGTCTTTCTTGAATTCAATTTCATTTCCTAGCGCTCTGGCAACATTGAACACGTAATTGACGCTCCTAAGGGACTGGTATCTGTCCTGCATGAAAGGCGTGTGGATTGCCTCCGTCAATATCCCGGTAAGATGAATGCCCTGCCCCGTGGTAACGGAAGCCAAATTGAACATGGTGTCCATACAATGCGAATAGAAAACATCCGTGCTCTTGTATTTGGTCGGAGGCATATATTTTATCGGCGATTCCGGGAATAGTTGTCTTGCCAGCTGCGCGTGGGAAAGCTCGTACAGAAATGAGTTTTCCACTTCAGGATCGATTTCAAAGGCGTGTCCCAGCCCGAGCAAGTCCTCTGTCAACAAGGCGTTTTTGGCCATGGCCTCATTGATTAGCTGAGAGGCCGTAACTGTATAGGCGTTTTCAATTGCATCAGAGGTCGTCAGATAGTTGTCTTCACCGGTATTAATCATGATTCCCGCTCGGGAACAAATCAGTCGACTGAAATACTGATCAATGAAAGTGCGCTTCATATTGATATCACGAAACAGGATGCCGTACATGGAATCGTTTAAAAGCACATCCAAATCTTCCAGGGAGGCACAGGCAGCAATTTCCCCCATGCAAAGCCCGGAAGAATAGTTCACCAGTCGAACGTATCTGCCTTGCCGTTCTGATATCTCATCCAAAGCCTCCCGCATGATTTTGAAATTGGCCTGGGTGGCAAAAGTCCCCCCAAAGCCTTCTGTTGTTGGACCGTAGGGAACATAATCGAGAAGGGATTGGGCTGTGCTTCGAATCACCGCAATAATGTCTGCGCCCGCCAGTACCGCAGACTTTGCCTGAATGCAGTCTTCATAGATGTTTCCTGTCGCAACGATAACATACCGCCAGGGTTGTTGAGGCAGGGACCACCTTTGTTGCTTCTCCTCTTTTCTTCTTCGGGTCGCATCCAGTGAGATCAGGGCTTCCTGTGCGAGCTCTTTTTCTTTTTCATGGATATCCCTTAGGTCAAATCCTGCTAAATCACCAAACTCTGCCTTTCCCTGTTCAATGACTTCAGCTGTGGTCTGGGCATCAGTACCCGAGGCCAGCATGGCCGCGGCAAAATGGGGGGACACACCGGACTGTAAGCAGCCTTTTTCTGCCAAAATATCAACGAGCCTATTGGCAAGAGGGGTATCCTCGCCGTTGACTCCGTCCACGCCGTAAAGTCGGAGAATAGTCCTTTCGAGAGACACAGAAGAATGTCTCGAAATCAAGATTTGAATCTGATCGGCAATCTCCTTGGCGGTTTTCTTAAGCCGGTCGACTTGACTCGGGTCTAATGGGATCTGCGCCATAGGCTATCCTTTCACTTAAACACTGTTTTGTTCCTGCTCCGACTCAATCATCAACCCTCCGCTTAAGCAACAATTTTGGCCCAATTCGCCTTTTCTTGGGTTCGAGAACCGTATGAGGCTTGGTCATGAGCATCCCTGGCCCCGTCTGGCATATGTATCTCTCCTGGCTGCATGCGGGATCATGGCCGCAAACACTGTCCCAACGATGGGGTTCCATATATACAGTGATGGCACCTTCGTAGTTCCGCAGGACTGCCCTATCGTCGGACCTGGCGATGATATACGTCGGCATGATCGGCACCTTGCCCCCGCCACCCGGAAGATCCACAACAAACGTAGGCACGGCGAGTCCGGACGTATGGCCTCTGAGCGCTTCCATGACCTGAATGCCCCGCCCCAGGGAAGTCCGGAAATGTGAAATGCCCCTGGATAGATCGCACTGAAAAATGTAGTAGGGCCTTACCCGGATCGATAGCAGCTTCTGGTTCAGTTTCTTTATGACATGCGGGCAGTCGTTGACCTTTCGCAAAAGGACAGACTGGTTTTCCATGGGGAACCCGCCGTCCGCCAGCATAGCGCACGCCGTTGTCGATTCAGGGGTGACCTCCCTGGCGTGATTAAAATGCGTGCAGATGTAAATCGGATGGTATTTGCGGAGCATCTTGACAAGGCCTGGCGTAATGCGCATGGGAAGGACTACCGGCGCGCGTGTGCCAATACGGATGATCTCAACATGCGGAATAGCCCTTAGCAATTTGAGTATCCGTTCAAGAGCAGCGCCGCTCATTATCAGAGGGTCACCCCCTGAGACGACCACATCACGGATTTCGGGATGAGCGGCGATATAGTCTATCGCCGGCTTTATCCTCTTCAAATCGAACTGGTAGTCTCTATGTCCAACCAGGCGGCGGCGCGTGCAGTGCCTGCAGTACATGGAGCAAACGTCTGTCACCAGCAGCAAAACCCGATCCGGGTATCGATGCGTCAAACCCTTCACCGGAGAATCCCGATCTTCTTCGAGCGGATCCGCCATATCGCTTCGTGAAAACTCCGCCTCACTTGCGGACGGGATGGCCTGGGCCTTGATCGGGCAATAGGGATTATCTATATCAATGAGGCTGGCGTAATAAGGTGTAATGGCCATACGGAAATGTCGGGTAGCGATCTTGATCCCTTCGATGGTTTCCTTAGAAGGGTTGAGCACTCTAACAACATCCTCCAGTCTGGTAAGGCGGTTTCTTATCTGCCAACGCCAGTCGTTCCACTGACGTGGAGGTACACCTGCATACGCTTTCCTTTTCTTTGTCTTGGCCATTTGCTATTCCCCTTTAGATAGCTATTGCCTTTTCAGCAGTATCTCTTGATGTAAAGATCCCTTAGATAGGTGCTCTGACGCATGATGTCCAAGGCCAGGTCGGCATGCCCTGCGCAGTATCCGTTTCCTATGATCATTTCCACATCTTTGCCGATCCCCTCTGCACCCAACGCAGCCTTGGTGAAGCTGGTAGCCATTGAGAAGAAGTACACCTTGCCGAGGTCTTTAGCAATCAATATGGCGCCCATCTCGCAGTCTTCTCGGGAAACGCAGCTAACCACAATGTTACAAAGCCTGCCTTCCGTGGCTTGCACCATCTTCTCGAAGAGATCCAGAGCACGGTCTGCTTGCTCGACAATGACTTCATCAACAAACGGGGCGTTCTCCACATCCGCTTTCCCATCTTCACGGTGGACAACGGCAATGACTCTCCCCTTTGGACCCGCCTTTTGTTTCGCCTGATAACAACACAGCAGCCCGGCTTTGCCGCGGGCCCCAATCACGGCGACCGTGTCACCGCGCCTTACGAGCCTGTCCATCTGTGCCGGTGCTCCGGCCACATCCAGGACCGCCAAGGCAAGGCGCTCAGGAAGATCTTCCGGCAGCTTCGACCAAACCCCGCTTTCAAAGAGCACGGCCTGCCCCTTGATATCTACCTGGTCTTTGTCCATGTGGATTGCCAGAATGTCGTCGATGCGTAGAGGTATCAAAGACAAGCTCACAAGGCTCGCAATTCGGTCTCCTTCCTTCAAATCGATCCTGCCCTTCAAAGCAGCACCGATTCGGGTGACTTCGCCGATGAACATGCCGCCCGAGCCCGTCCTGGGGTTCTGATGCTTGCCGTATCTGTTGACAATATCGATTATGATCCGGGCAACTTTTTCCGGATCGTTTCCGGCACGATCTTTGATATCGAGGAAAGATGCGGCATCGATGTTCAATGTGGCTACGTCACACAGGATCTCATTGTCGTAGATCTCAGAGAAGTCGTTATCCAACCGAAGCGCTGGCTGCGGCAAAACGCCTTCGGGCTCCAAAACCCGGTGTACGCCGTATCTATTTCCTTTCTTTTGCATCACCTTCTGCTCGATCCTCCATCGGCGCAAACCCCCTCCGCAATGTATTCTCTGCAACAGTTCGGGGCACCATGAACTGAAGGAGATAGTCCGGCCCACCTGCTTTGGAACCCACACCGGAGAGCTTGAATCCTCCAAATGGGTGTCTTCCGGTAAGTGCGCCTGTGCATCCCCGGTTGATGTAAAGGTTTCCGACTCGAAACTCTTTGCGGGCTCTATTGACGTTCTCGGGACTTCGAGAACATAGAGCGCCTGTGAGAGCGTATTGTGTATTGTTCGCCACCTTTAGCGCTTCATCAAAATCCCGGACCTTGATCACGGACAAAACCGGCCCAAAGACCTCCTCTTGAGCAATCCGATGTTCTGGCCGAATGTCCGTGAAGATGGTCAAGGGCACAAAGTGACCTCGTGAATTTGGGAAATCTCGCTCCACGAGGCATTTGCCCTCCTTTTTGCCAATCTGGATGTAATGAAGGATCTTTTCTTTGGCTTCGGCATCAATGACAGCGCCCATGAAATGCTTGGGGTCTTCCGTGGGCCCCAGTTCTATGCTTTCCGCAGCGTCTTTGAGCCGCTTGATCAGTTTGTTGTAGTTTTCTTCAACAACAATGAGTCGAGAACATGCAGAGCATTTTTGCCCCTGGTATCCAAAAGCAGATTGAAGAACGTAAAGAATCGCTTCGTCCAAATCAGCGTCGGAATCGACGATGATGGCGTTCTTACCTCCCATCTCAGCAACCACATTCTTGACGTGCAAGGCGCCTTGAGGCGCTTGGCCTGCCAGTTCGATGATCCTTAGCCCTACCTCCTTGCTTCCCGTAAACGCGATGACTGCCACATCAGGATGCATAACCAGAAAGTCCCCGATTTCACTGCCCGGGCCGGAAAGAAAATTCAGGACGCCCCGAGGCAATTTCGTTTTTTGAAAGATATGGTACAACATGGAGCTGATAACAGGGCTTTGTGAAGATGATTTATAAACAACCGTATTTCCGCTCACCAGAGCGGCTGATGTCATCCCCATCGAGATCGCAAGAGGGAAATTCCAGGGTGCAATGACGACTGCTACGCCTCGAGGTTCATAAAAAAGATGGCTCGTTTCCCCGGAAATGTTTCCCATGCGCTGAGGCGCGGCCAACCGAATCATCTCCCTCCCATAGTATTCCAGAAAATCTATGGCCTCGCACACCCCTGCGTCCGCTTCACGCCAATTCTTGCCTGCTTCATACACCTGAAGGGCAGCCAGGTCGTAGCGTATTTTGCGCGCCTGGGCTGCTGCTTCAAAAAGATACTCAGCACGATCTCTAGGGTCGGTGTCCCGCCATTCAGGAAAGGATTTCCTGGCACTTGCGATTGCCTTTTCAACTTCCTTTTTACCCCCTGATGCCACGATCCCCACGACCTGTTCAGGGTCATTCGGATTTGTGGACTCGATTTCTTTTCCTGTCGTTACCTTCTTGCCGCCAATAAATAGGGGCACTTTGTGAGGGAACTTCTTTCTGACGTCACCCAAGGCTTTGGTGAATCTCTCCCGGTGTTCTGAAAGTGTCCAATCCCAAAGCGGCTCGTTGTGAAACGGCCCTTTGTCACCGTATTCTGAAACCTCATCCCCAACATCAGAAGAAGAAACGTCCTCATCCAGGAGTTCCAATGGACTTTTCAATAATCTCTCCTGAGAAACGCCTTCGGCGAAACTCTGGCGGAGAAAGGACTCGTTGGAAGTGTTTTCAAGAAGCCGTCGAACAAGATAGGCCATCCCCGGGATCATTTTGCCGACAGGCGTGTACAGGCGAAGACTTAGACCTGCTTTTCGCAGGGCATTTCGAACCGGTTCAGCCATCCCATACAGGATTTGGTATTCCAATTGCTCTTGAGGGACGTTGTGTTCCTTGGCCATTTCCATAACGTAGGCAATCGAGCGAATGTTGTGAGAAGCACATGCACAACGCACCCATTTATGATTCATCAGAAGATAATCCGCCAGTCTTTCGAAATTGGCATCTGTTTCATGCTTGTTGGTAAACACCGGTACGGGCCAGTTTCTCAGCTTGGCCCATACGACTTCTGCGTCCCAATAAGCCCCCTTGACCAAGCGGATGGTGAATCTTTGTTTTCTCTTGCGGGCCCACTGTACGAGGTCTCTGAGGTCCTGTTCGCTGTCGCGCAAATAAGATTGAATGACTATTCCGGTGTGCGGATAGTCTTTGAATTCAGGTTCCTCTAGAAGGGTTGTATAGATAGCAAGCGTGAGATTCTTGAGGTCATTATGTTCCATGTCCAGACAGACATGAGCCCGAACTGCGACTGCCTTACGAATAATGGGTCTAAGTCGTTCTTTAGCGCGATCTACGGAATAGTCAAAGGCCCGAGCATTCATCTGGGAATACGTGGCAGAGGGTTTAATCGACACATTGATCTTGGGCACACACCCCCAATCCAGTTCTCCCGTTTCAGCATCAAGCGGCTCCCATGTCTTCTGGGCATCGTCCAATGTCTCGAGAAGCGCCAAATACCGCTTGAGATACCCTTCTGCTTCTTTTTCAGAAACCACCGCCTCTCCAAGCAAATCTGCGGTGAAGGCCATTCCCTGAGACCGAAGGCTTTCCCATACAGGCAAGGCTTCCTGCGGTGAGGCTCCAGCAATGAACTGTTTTCCCATGTTTTCGATGTTGTTGGCAATCCCTTTGGCCACCGCCTGTGCGGCTTTGGATTTTGGAGAAACCCGCCGAAGTCCCCATTGCAGGGCGGTAGGAAAATCTTGTTCTGGCCTGCAGAAATACTCCACCAGATGTCTGGCAACCGATTCCGGACGGGTCAGGTAGGGAAAAACATCAACAAACCGAAACATCTCCACCTTGAAGGCCTCGTCCTTCATGCATCTGTCCATGACTTTTCCTGTCCAGTATTCCTTCTTGAAAAAAGAAGGTGTCTCTCCTTGGATCAGTTCATGAAGCCACAGGCCTGTTTTGCGGATACGTGATTCGACATCATCAGTCATGATGCTTGCTCCCTGGAAAGCAAGGTGGGAAGGTCAAAGATCGGTAGATACGAGTGAAACGAATCAAGCCGCCTCCGCCCTCAAGAAGGGAGTGCTGCTTGGCGGCAATGCATCGCGTTCGGGGAGCGACCCCACCAATGCTGCAAACGGTCATCGGTCTCCCGTCTCAACGCATAGGCGTTCTCGTTTGGCTTGTCATCATATCGTCCTCCCTTCCTCAGAATTTCAAGGATCTCTCCAAACCTATTTATGACGATAGGGTCACGTTGTCAATTCTTGATGTGACTCGTGTTGGGATATCGAGGGCTCTTTTTGATTGACTTGGGTTCTTGATTTACTTAGGCTGCTTTTTCAACTTTTGATTTGGTACCAACTGGGGGTTCTTGGCTGGAGCTACGGACCTGGAACCGCGAAATTTATCACTTCAGAAGGCCTGGAGGTAAGACCATGGCAGGACTATTCGATGAAATTAAAATCAACAAGATGATTCTAAGAAACAGGAGTGTGCGCTCTGCCACATGGACAGGCATGGCAAGAAAGGATGGCACGTGCAGCCCGAAGCTCATAAAGCTCACAGAAAAGCTTGCTCGTGGGGAAGTTGGACTCATTATCACCGGGTTTACCTATGTCATGCCAAACGGTCAGGCCCTGCCAGGGCAGCTTGGGATACACAACAATGCCATGACCCCGAACCTACGCAAGCTGACGAAGGCGGTTCATGCGGCCAAGGGAAAGATCTGCATGCAGATCGTGCATGCCGGGGTCCAGACTGGCGTGAAAGACAGGGGTACCCTCCCCGTGTGGGGTCCGTCCGCAGTCCACGACAAGCTTTACGGATGGACGCCCAAACCAGTGACGCAAAAAGAAATCAAAGAGACGGTTGAGGCATTTGCCGGCGCCGCCGCCAGAGCAAAAAGGGCCGGATTTGATGCTGTGCAGCTTCACGGGGCTCATGGCTTTCTTATCAGTCAGTTTCTTTCCCCGGCAAGAAACCGGCGCACAGACAAATATGGCGGCCCAATAGAAAACCGCGCCAGATTCCTCTTTGAGGTTTTCAGAGCCGTCCGCAAGGCGGTTGGAAAAGATTTCCCGGTTCTCATCAAGTTGAATACCCAGGATTTTGTCCGGGGCGGATTTCACGAAAGAGACGCCCTGTTCGTTGCAAAGAGACTGGACAAAATGGGGATCGATGCCATCGAAATGAGCGGGGGTGTTCCTGCAGCAGGCGACTTGAGTCCCGCGCGCACAAAAATACGCAAGACGTCGGACGAAGCCTACTTCCTGTCTATCGCAAAGAAGATAAAGAAACAGGTATCGGTTCCGATCATCCTCGTTGGAGGCGTCCGATCTCTACAGGCGATAAGTCAGATCCTGGAAAAAGGTGACGCCGATCTTGTTTCAATGGCACGACCTCTGATCCGAGAACCGGGCCTGGTCCGGCGATGGAGAAAAGGGGACAAAGAAAAGGCTAAATGCATTTCCTGCAACCAATGTTTTGGGGCTGCAATGAGTCCTCAAGGTGTCTATTGCGTCGTGGAAAGGCGCCTTAAGAAAAGAAAGAAGAAATAAGGGTGATGCAAAATGGTTGAAGAAAAGGGTGTCGGCGAATCACGGGTTGAAATGGCTCAGGCCATGTTTCCCGTGGACGCCAATCCGGCCGGTAATGTGTTCGGCGGTACCATCATGAAACTCATAGACACGGCTGCAGGGATTGCAGCGCATCGGCACTGCCGAACCAATGTGGTGACGGCTTCCATGGATCGTCTGGACTTCCACCAGCCGGTCTTTGTTGGAGAGCTGCTTCTTTTACGGGCCTCCATCAACTACGTGGGGAAGACCTCTATGGAGGTGGGGGTTCGGGTGGAGGCTGAGAACCTGATGACAGGTGAAGTCCGTCACACCAATTCCGCCTACCTGACCATCGTCTCCTTGGATGAGAACCGAAAACCCAAACCAGTACCCAAAATTGCACCAAGAACAGAAGATGAAAAGCGCCGGTTCAAAGAAGGAAGGGATAGGGCTGAACAACGCACGGCCTGGCGGCAGAAGCGAAGCAAATAGTTAGTTTCCATCCATAAATGGCCATTTTCCGCAATCTCGGCGTCAATCAGCGGGATCGCTTGTGCGACGTACCAAATGTACGCCTCCGCGCAATCCCTTGATCTTCTTGACCTTGCGGAAACTTTCTCATTTCTGGATTGGAAACTCATGCCTGTGCCCATCACCAAGAAACTGATTTATGGATGGGCACTAGTTAAGAGAACGGCCACAAATAGACGATGACTGAAGAGATCACAAGATGTGTGCAGGTGTGTATCCCTTGGAGGCTCCTGAAAGAGAAGTACCTGCCACGCGTCCTTGCAGACAGGATTAATCCGGAAATCGGGGTGAGCGGAGACGTCATTGATACCCATTCGAAAGAGGAGTTCTCTGAAATCGCCTCCCTTCTCCATAAGGAAGGCCTCACAATCTCACTGCATGCACCGTTCTACGACTTGGCTCCGGGCGGCATGGACAAGAAGATATTGAAGGCAACACGAGAGCGCTTGCAGCAACTATTCGACCTTGTCCCGGTATTTGTGCCTTTATCTGTCGTCTGTCACACGGGGTATGACAGAAAACGATATCATGAAGTGGAAGACGCGTGGCTCGAAACAGCGCTTGAGACATGGACACCTCTTGTTGAGCATCTCAAAGGCACAGGGACGGCTCTGATGATAGAGAATGTCTATGAAAAAACCCCCAGGATGCTTATTAGGCTGTTCGAAGGATTGGACACCGAAAAAGTGGGGTTCTGTTTTGATACTGGGCATATGAGCGCTTTCTCAGAGACAGATATGCAGGGCTGGCTCAACGAACTGGGACCCCGGATAAAAGAGCTCCATTTGCACGACAATGACGGAACCGGAGATGATCATCTTGCTATCGGCGAGGGAAACATCGACTTCGAGTCACTCTTTGAGTACGTTGATGAAAACCGTTTGAGGCCTATCATCACAATTGAAGCCCACAAAGAAGAAGGGCTGTGGCAGAGCATAGAGGCACTGTCACGCTCTGAGCGCTTCCGCCGTATCATTGGACTGTAATTCGTCGCGGAGACACAGTCCTCAACCCTGGAGTAATGGAGTGATGGAGTAATGGAAAGGAGTTTCTGACGCAATACTCCAATACTCCAGCACTCCGGCATCATTCCACTTCACCTCTGCGAATTCTGGGCCTCTGTGGTGAATAAGAAACGACTGAATGAGAGTTTCAACTGACATTGGGGGAACGTTCACGGATGTAGTCACGCTCGACAAAAACACCATTCGCGGCTGGAAAGTCCTTTCCACGCCCACCTCACCTGATCGTGCCGTATCCCGAGCGATGGGCGCTCTGTCAGGCATGTCATCTTTTTCACACGGAACGACAGTCGCCACCAATGCTCTCCTGGAAAGAAAAGGAGCAAAGGTGGCCCTTCTCACAACGAGAGGCTTCAGGGATCTCCTTTACATTGCCAGGCAACAAAGGCCAAGGCTCTACGATTTCGATTGTGCACGGTCAAAACCGGTAGTCAGCCGCGACCTGTGCTTTGAGGTCCCGGAGCGTGTTGCTCCTGATGGTACCGTCCTGTTGGCGCTTGCGCCGGCCGAGGCAGCCACACTGGCAGATCACGTCATTGGAGCCGGAGCAGAGGCTGCTGCCATTTGCCTTCTGTTTTCTTACAAGAACCCATCTCATGAAATGCTTCTTGAAGAGGCATTGACGAAGCATGGGATTCCTGTATCCAGATCGTCTCACATCATCCCCGAGTTCAGGGAATTCGAAAGGGCCTCCACCACGACGATCAACGCCTTCCTTCAGCCCATTGTGGACACCTATGTGGAGAAGATCCGCAGCACGATCCAGGAGGCCGGAGGGCCCGATGACTACTATGTGATGAAATCAGGGGGAGGTGTGGCAGCGTCGCGAGAGGTTAACCCGGTGGAGATGTTGCTCTCCGGTCCCGCCGGCGGCGTTGCAGGTGGTCTCTTGCTTGGAAAGCACCTAAACAAAAAGAACTTGATCACTTTTGATATGGGTGGAACGAGTGCTGACTTCTCGGCGATTGTAGACCACACCCCGCTTTGGACAGAGGACGGAGAGATAGATGGCCTCCCCGTCCGGCTGCCCATTCTTGACATTACGACTATAGGCGCGGGCGGCGGATCGATTGGCTGGGTGGATCAAGGCGGGGCGCTTCGCGTGGGCCCCCAGAGCGCCGGATCTGAACCGGGCCCCGCCTGCTACAACCGGGGTGGGACCCTGCCAACGGTGACGGACGCAAACCTCCTGTCTGGGATTCTGGACCCCGATTCCTTCCGAGGAACGGGCATTACCCTTAACCCCGACAAAGCCAGACAGGCCATTCAGTCACTGGCGGTATCCGCCGGACTCAATGAGGAGGAGATCATTCGGGGTGTACGCTCCGTGGTCAATGCCAACATGCTGAGGGGAATTCGTAGGGCCACAGTCGAGAAGGGGCTCGACGCCAGAGAATGTGCTCTTTTTGCCTTTGGCGGCGCCGGCCCGATTCACGCCGCAGAGCTTGCAATGGAGCTTGGCATTAAGGAGGTGCTGATCCCACCCATGGCGGGCATGTTCTCAGCCTTGGGGATTCTCATGTCCGACGTTAAGCTCGACTTCGGCCAAACCCTTGTTGGCAAGTGGAACAAGGACACACGACGGACAACCGACGAAATACTGGAGCAGTTCAAAGCAATCGCACTCAGATCTCTTGCCCGGCAGGGCCTGGATGACAAAGCGGTCCGTTTTCGGGCTGTCCTCGATATGCGATATGAAGGCCAGGGCTTTCATCTCCCTGTTGTCTATAGCAAGGAAACTGACCCTACAGATTCCTTCCACGTGGCTTTCAGAAAACGATATGGATATGACCTGGAACAGGGTCCCCATCTGGAGGTGGTCACGGTCCGGCTTTCGGCCGTGGCTTCTAGGGGTGAGATTGCCTTGCCAGAGGTCACATCTTCTGGAGACCCTGAACCCAGCCGCAAAAGGAAGATCCTGGTCGCCTCAGGCTGGGTGACAGCACCTGTGTACGATCGCGGCAGCCTGGGGCTGTCTTTTCACGCACACGGCCCCCTCGTGATTGAAGATGAAGGATGTACGGTGTTTGTACCCCCAGACTGTGACGTGTCTGTGACTGAAAAGAGTTGTCTGAGGATTTGGATTGATGATTGAAAACGACAAATCGCCAAGCAAACAACCATAATCGAGATCAAAGAATGGGTATTCTGGATCAGGCATCTTCAAGGAACAACGACCGACAATTGTGAGATCAATCCCACGACAGGCGCCATGCTAACTACCACCAAATGACTCTGGTATTTAGAGCGGTTGTCAAGAATAAGTTCCTTTTACGGCAGTCTTGTCAGTCACAAATGGTTCACAATGGAACATATATGTTTGACAATCACCATAGTGATATGAGACCAATAGATCCAGTAACACTTGAAGTGTTCAAACACCTTATTTTGGCCATTCCCGAGGAAATGGGAGGGAACCTGAGGCGCACCGCCTTCTCTCCCAATATCAAGGAGCGGATGGATGAAAGCTGTGCCCTGTTTGACGCCAAGGGTCGCCTCATTGCTCAGGCAGAACACATCCCTGTGCATCTTGGTGCCATGCCGTCTGCTGTTGAGCAGGTCGTAGGCGACTTCCCAGAACTGACCCCTGGGGATCAAGTGATTGTGAACGATCCATACCGAGGGGGTTCCCACCTTCCGGACATCACCCTGATCGCACCCCTCTTCTGGCAAGGAAAGCTGAAGGGATACGCTGTGAATCGTGCCCATCACGCAGATGTAGGCGGGAAGACGCCAGGATCCATGCCCGGACACAGCCGTACACTGGAAGAAGAAGGCCTTGTCATCCCCCCCACCCTGTTCGTGCACAAGGGAGTCATTGAAAAAGACGTTCTGGCGATGTTCGAGAGAGAGACCCGAAACCCAACCGAGCGGATCGGGGATTTGAATGCACAGGTAGGAGCCAACATTCTGGGCGTGTCTCGATGTATCGATTTCATTCGCCGGTACGGCGAGACGGCCTTTGATGAGTTTGTAGACGCCATCATCGATTATTCCAAATCCAGGGTGACTGCCCACCTCTTTGCCCTTCCGGATGGAGTGTCTGAGGCGTCGGATGATTTGGATGGCATGGATGGGCCAATCCGGATAACTGTTAAAGTAAAACTTGAGGGCAATCGGTTTGAAGTCGACTTCACGCAAACTGCGCCACAAAGCGATGGAAACGCTAACGCACCCATCAGCGTGACCAGGTCAGCTGTATACTACGTCCTAAGATGTCTCCTCCCAGCTGACATCCCACCTAACCACGGATGTTACGAAACCCTACACGTCGTCGCGCCCAAAGGGACACTTCTCAATCCTCGACCACCGGCAGCTGTCAGCTCTGGAAATGTGGAGACCTCTCAAAGGATCGTTGACGTCCTGCTGCTTGCCCTAAAAGATCTCTTTCCCGATCAGATTCCGGCACAGGGACAGGGGACCATGAACAATCTTGCTGTGGGCTGGAGAGACAAAACCTACTATGAAACGATCGCGGGCGGCATGGGAGCAACTCCTCGATCCCCAGGGGCAAGCGGCGTCCACGTACACATGACGAACACCGCCACCACGCCCACCGAGGTCCTTGAAAACGCCTATCCCATACGCGTTCTTAGGACCGAACTCAGGGAAGGATCCGGCGGGGCCGGCCTTTACTCAGGAGGGATGGGGGTGACACGAGAGCTGTTATTCCTTGAGGACGCTGTGGTATCGATTCAATCAGAAAGAAGGCGCTTCGCGCCCAGAGGGATAGCCGGGGGGGACAATGGAAGCTGTGGACAGAATCTTTTGCGACGCGTTGACGGAACTGAAATGCCTCTTCCTGGCCGCACGACTTTTCAGGCTTTAAAAGGAGAGACAGTGATTATTCACACGCCTGGCGGGGGTGGTTGGGGAAAGCCCTAGCGCCGAACACCGAGCCCGCGTCTTCCCTGAAAAAGAAAAAACATCATCACGTCTCTTTATAAGGCGCACGCCGCAAAACACGAAAAAGAACAACAAAGCACGAAATCTGAAAATGACGAAAGGTCGCCTCATCTTGAGGCGACCTTTCGTGGTTTTACTTTCGTGTTTTTCTCTTAATTTGCGGCTTACGCCTTGACACGTAGTGCCTCTTTTCAAGCCGTCAGGCGCCACTGCTGCGCCAAAACAGTACGTGTTTTCGTGATAATTCTTTTCCCTTTCGCGTTTTTCTTCTTACTTTCGTGCTTTGCGGCGTGCGCCTTATAAAGAGACGTGATAATCTTGGTTCTTCTTTCGTGCTTTGTCTTTCTTTCGTGCTTTCGTGATAGTCTTTTCTTGTCTTCCGTTCAGCTAAGTTACGTGTCTTTCAACTCCAGATTCCAGTACAAATAATCCCGCCAGGAGTCTGGCACACTCCTGGCACTGATAGTGATCATAAGGAACGGGACCCAGTCGGGCTTGACGGGCTTCTTTCGAAGCTTGAAACCCGCCTCCCTTAGGGTCTTGCCTCCTTTTACCCGATTACACCTGTAGCAGGACGTAACGATATTTCTCCATTCGGTGTGGCCTCCATATCTCTTCGGGGTCACATGATCGAACGTGAGGTCTTGGGATTCAAATTTGTGCCCGCAATACTGACATGAAAAATTGTCTCGCGCATAGATATTTGCCCGAGAGAACTTGATATCCTTCTTCCTGTACTTCACGTATCTAAGCAAACGAAGGACGGCGGGGAGTTTGATGGCAAAGGTGACTGAGTGGATCTCCTTGTCATACTCCTCGAGGACTTCTACCTTTTCCAAGGTGAGGAGCCTTATCGCCCTCTTCCAGTCAATCACCTTCAAGGGCTCAAAGGTGGCATTTAGTAGGAGTACTTGCTCCATGATGACCCTATAGCCGCCTTTCCAGAGTTCAGGAAAACATAGTTATTCAATATTAACCTATGCTTATTACTGGTCTTTGAGTCGTTTGTCAAGCGTTGTTTGTGTGGCTTTTTTGTTACAAGTTGCCTTGTCGCCTAAACTGGAACTCCACTGAGAGGAGCAATGTCCGGTTTTCTGTTGACTGGTGCTGAGCGCTTTTGTATGTATAATGATCCAATTGAATGGGAGATCGTCCAGCGGAAGGACTACGGACTCTGACTCCGTCAACCCAGGTTCGAATCCTGGTCTCCCAGCCAGATAAAATCAAGGACTTAGCTGAACGGCTGAGTCCTTTTTTGTTCTTTGGTCAACAGAATGGTCAACATTTGCGGGATGGTCATCAAGCCCGGCAGTGTATTTTTCCATTGCTCTATGCAGATCAGCTTCAGATGGTGCCATGTTTCGCCTACCTTTCCTGCCTATCCGCCACCCGTTGCCTAAGATTGATGGTGTCATCCCCTTTCTGTGGATTTTTTTGCATTTTAGGGTTGCATTTAGATTTAATTCCTACTAAGTAGGTAGGAGACTCCTAGGGCCATGGAGTTGGGGCGCAGGAGCCTCCACTCGCTTGGGTGAAAGACAAGAAGATTGCGTTGGGGAGGCCCTGCTTGCCTCATATTCCGCCCTCATCATGCACAACCTAAACAATTTTGGGGGATATACCCTGGATCGGAACCATCTTCTATAAAAGCCCACACAAACCCTGTAAGGTAAAGGTCCCGATCTTGGGTTCCCCCTCCACTCTTCACAACCCCTTTTCCTGACAAGCCGATTTTGACCCCCATACACAAAAAAAGCCTCCTGCACCAAGCCATATTGTAGGGTTTTGTCGAAAGTGCCCACATGCCTGATATCCGGATATCCTGCTACCATGCTACTTCCAATTCTTTTTTGATTGATTTGAGAAAAGATGTTATGTATGGTGTCCACATGTCGCGAAAGCCCCTATCTACAAAGATCGAAACACCAGCTTCAGAAAAATGTTAAGAAGCTCACAATTGACCTTGAACGGCCTCTAAATGACCTTTTGGAGGAAGCCCTTCAAGACCTTCTCAAGAAGTACCAAAAGAGGAAAGCCAAGCAATAAACTCTTAACAATAGCGTGAATGGTAATTGCCAACTCCGAAACCTGAGGAGGTGAACCATGCCTGTTGAATATGAGAGTGACGAATCTATAGATTTGACTATCGCCACTGTTAAAGGAACCCCGACATTTGACGAAATAGTTTCTGCCGTTAAGTCATTCTACGGCGGCCAACCCACTAAGAAGGTCATCTGGAATTGGAAGGGGTCTGACCCCAGCCAACTCACCGTTATAGAGCTCGAACAACTTGCAAGTTTCCCCGCTCGATATAGCGAACATCGAAGAGGTGCAAAAACCGCCATGGTAGCCCCGGATGATTTTTCTTTTGGCATATCCAGAATGTTCCAAACATTCGGAGAACTGAACGGCCTACCATTTACCCTGAAGGTCTTTCATAGTATGGGAGACGCATTCACCTGGCTTGCAGAGCCCGAGAAATAAGGTTCCCCAAAAACCCCTTACAGCGGAGGTCCAGTTATGAACACCGCTCTCCTACTAGTCATTGTGTTTGTCCTGATACTAATTCTTGGAATGCAGATTCAGGTTAGCAACATGAGCAAGAAGATCGATGAGCTTATAGGGGCGAAGCGCAAGACGTAAAGCACTCCAAAACCCTTTCGCAGGAGACTTATTATGAATACGCTCACGCTGACACTAATTGTGTTCCTTCTAGTTCTCGTTCTAGGAATGCAGTTCCAGATTACGGGCTTGAGCAAAAAGATCGATAAAGCGTTGGAGCAGAAGCACAAGAAGAAGTACTTCTGATAATACTGATTTTCCAGCACGTTTGACAGATTCCAATCTTCTGACCAGGCCCCCTAACGGAGCTACGGGCTAAATCTCCGGTTCTCTTGCCGATCACTCTCACCCCCCAAAATGTGCCCATTTTTGTGCCCACCACGCCACGAAATCGCGATAATAGCCCCGCAAAACAATGTCTTGGGCACATAAAAAAGCCAACGAAACCAGCTTACTACCTGAAATCGTTGGCTTTGCGGAATTCCCGTCTTTTGGACTCTGACTCCGTCAACCCAGGTTCGAATCCTGGTCTCCCGGCCAGAAAGCACAATGGCTTAACTCAAGGGATTCTCAAAAACTAGACAAAATCAACTTTCTTTCTTTGGTTTTTCTGCTTTTGGTTTTTCTATTGCAATGAGTTCAACTTCAAAAACAAGTACTTCATTGGGTCCAATATTCTGTCCTGCCCCTTTTTCTCCATAAGCCAGTTCTGAAGGGACAAAAAACTGCCATTTGCCACCCTCCTTCATGAGCTGGAGGCCTTCTGTCCAACCCTTTATGACTCTATTGAGTGCAAACGTAGCGGGTTCACCGCGTCCGTATGAGCTATCGAATTCTTTTCCATCAATTGTTGTGCCTTTATAGTGGCATTTTACAGTGTCTGTTGGTTTTGGAGAACCTCCGGTTCCTTTTTCGAGGATCTTGTACTGAAGCCCACTCTCAAGCGCTACAATATCCTCTTTTGTCTTGTTTGCTTCAAGGAATTCCTTTCCTTTTTCCTTGTTTGCTTCACCCTGTATTTTTCTTTCTTCCATTCTTTTCGCATATTCTTCCTGCTTTTTTGCCCTCATTTTCTGCTGGAAAGCCATCATTGTCTTTTGGATTTCTTCTTCACTAAGCATCTGCTCGCCACCTGTATAACTGTCCCTTACACCCTGTTGAAACATTTCAAGATTCACTTTTAGTTCATCTTTCTTGAAACTTGAACCCATTGAAAAACCAATACTGTAACTTACTTTGTCATCTTCTGTTTGAAGATCTGCCTTTGTGATTTGTTGTTTTGCAGCGGGCTCTTGTTGCGTTTTGTCACATGACGATGCCAAGAAAGCAGAAAATACAAGCAAAATCAAAACTCTTTTCATGATATCCTCCTGTCTGGTTAATGAGATTGATATTGTTCAGTCCGTTATTTAATATCGCTGGCTTTGTTGAAGAGGGGTTTGACTCTATCTGTGCGGATCAAGCCTCTTCCTTTCCTGCAACCATTCTACTTCTGCTGCTGTTCCTTCTTCTCGATCTTAGCCCACGAATCACGCAAAGAGACTGTGCGATTGAACACAAGTGATCCGTCGGATGAGTCAACTGGATCAACGCAGAAGTAGCCAAGTCTTTCGAATTGGTACATACTTCCGGAGACGGCATCTCCCAGACTAGGCTCAACTTGACACGAAGTCAACGTCTCCAAAGAGTCCTGATTCAGATGACTTTTGAAATCAGCATCACCCTTTTCTGCATCCGGATTTGCTACCTTGAAAAGCCGATCATACAGACGGACTTCGGCCTTAAGTGAGTGAGCAGCTGAGACCCAGTGCAATGTCCCTTTTACCTTGCGTCCATCATCAGACCAACCGCCTCGCGTTTCCGGATCATACGTACAATGCAGCTCGATCACTTCGCCGGTCTGGTCATCCTTGACCACTCCCACGCATGTAACATAGTAGGCATATCGTAGCCGCACCTCACGACCCGGAGCCAGACGGTAAAACTTCTTAGGAGGATCTTCGCGAAAATCGTCTCGTTCAACATACAGCACGCGAGAGAAAGGAATCTTCCGCGTTCCCATACTGGAATCCTCTGGATTGTTTACGGCCTCTAACTCTTCCTCCTGATCTTCCGGATAGTTGTCAATGACTACACGAAGTGGTCGCAACACACCCAAGACACGCGGAGCCCGCTTATTCAAATCCTCCCGGACACAATACTCGAGCAATGTCATATCCACCATACTATCTCGCTTGGCTACGCCGATGCGATTACAAAAGTTCCGGATTGACTCAGGTGTGTAGCCACGTCTTCGCATACCCGCCAGCGTAGGCATCCGAGGATCATCCCATCCGGTGACAAGCCTCTCTTCCACCAGTTGTACGAGTTTTCGCTTACTCAAAACAGTGTAGTTCAGATTGAGACGAGCGAACTCAATCTGCTGTGGATGGCCATCAACGTTCAGCTCATCAAGCACCCAGTCGTACAACGGGCGATTATCTTCGAATTCAAGCGTGCAAATGGAATGAGTGATTCCCTCAATGGAATCAGAAAGGCAATGACTGAAGTCATACATGGGATAGATGCACCACTTGTCACCCGTCCTGTGATGGGCAACCTTGCGAATGCGGTAAATGGCTGGATCTCGCATATTCAGATTTGGAGATGCCATATCGATTCTTGCCCGAAGAACATGGGTGCCGTCTTCAAATTCCCCTGAGCGCATTCGCTCAAACAGGTCCAGACTCTCCTCGACCAAACGTGTACGATACGGACTGTCCTTACCAGGTTTGGTCAGGGTGCCTCGATACTCCCTAACCTCCTCGGGACTCAAGCTGCAAACATACGCCTTGCCATCTCTGATCAACTGGACTGCATGTTCATAGAGTTGCTCAAAGTAGTCAGACGTGTAAAACAGCCGATCATCCCAGTCGAATCCAAGCCATCGGACGTCCGCCATGATAGATTCTACGTATTCCACGTCCTCCTTGGCCGGATTGGTGTCGTCGAATCGCAAATTGCAGAGTCCGCTAAATTCAGCCGCGAGACTGAAATTCAGGCAGATCGACTTGGCGTGTCCAATGTGCAGATAGCCGTTCGGCTCCGGCGGAAACCGTGTATGGACTCGTCCATCGTTCTTTTTCGCCTTCACGTCTTCCACAATGATATTGCGGATGAAGTTAGGCGGAGGAGTATGTTCGGTCTTAGTCATAGCAAAAATCCAAAAAATGAATCACAAGATCAGTAAAAAATAAAGAACTCATCACGAAAACACGAAAGTACGAAAACACGAAACATAAGTATTGAATAATAACTTTGTCACGTCTCTTCTGAGAGTACGCGCTGAAGGGGGTGCAGACCTGAACACAATGGCTTTTTCTTTTTGATCTCTTTTCGTGTTTTCTCTTTCTTTCGCGTTTTCGTGATAATTCTTTTCTTGTCTCTTGCTAGTCTTACGTCCCTACTCGAAGAGCGTCACGGCCTTGCGCAAGCGCTCTACCACACGATGCTGGCCTATGGCAATAAGGACGTCAAACATTCCCGGACCTTTTACCAGACCGGTAATGGCTGTGCGCATGCCGTTGATCAGTATCCCTGCTTTGACTTCAAGTTCTTCAGCCATCTCACGGGCAACGCGTTCTGTCTCCTCAACCGAGAACGTTTCGATTGCTTGCATGCGATCGGCCAGAATCGGGAACCACTCCTTGAGCCCCTCATGCTTTAGGATATTCTTCTTTAAGGCCTTTGGATCAATCGGATAATCCTCGGAAAAATAGGGACGCCCCACGGGCACGAAATCGGTTGTAACGTGACATCGGCTTCGAATCAAGTCGACCGTACGGAGAAACCAATCGCGCTTGCTTCCCTCAAAATCCGGGTCCCATATCCCTCCCTTTTTCAATTCTTCTTTGATGTACGGCTCTAGCTCTTCAACCGAAATACTTCTCAGGTAATGGGTGTTGATACTGATGGCCTTTGGATCTGTGAAAAATTTGGGATCATCCTTCTTAACATCGAAGACAGCATTGGCACGACCGAGGGCTTCCAGAGAAAACGCCTCGATGAGTTCTTCCTTTGAGAAGATCTCCCGCGAATCAGGTGTTGACCAGCCGAGAAGCGCCAAGAAGTTTACAAATGCCCATGGCAGGAAGCCGTGCTCTCTATAAAAGTGAACAGCAACCAATTCACCGTGGGTGCGTTTTGAGATCTTCGCCTTTTTCGGATCCAACGTAAGGGACATGTGGGCAAATCTTGGAATCGGTGCGCCAAGGGCCTTGTAGATCAAGATCTGCTTGGGGGTGTTTGCCAACCCATCCTGTCCGCGAATGACGTGAGTGATCCGATCGCGGATGTCATCCACGGCGTTTGAAAGGACATACAAAGGCCGCCCATTTGAACGGACAATCACAAAATCCTCAATGTCCTCAAACCGCTTCTCAATAATTCCGTATACGATGTCTTCAAAACTGACAAAGCCTTCTCCCCGGGGCACCTTTAAACGAATGGTGTATGGAACGCCAGCGGCCTCCTTGTCCTTAATCTCCCCGGGAGTCAGATTGCGACACGTGCCATCATACTGCAAATCAGCCTTTTTCTTTCTCGCCTCTTCTCTTTTCTCCTCAAGCGCCTCTTTTGTGCAGAAACACTTGTACGCATGCCCCGACTCCAAGAGCCTCTGGGCAGCCGCTACATGTTCGTCGATGAATTGAGACTGGAAATACGGGCCTTCATCCCACGTGACTCCGAGCCATTTGAGGCTTTCAATGATTCCCTGGATGGATTCCTCAGAAGACCTCTCCTCGTCGGTGTCCTCAATCCGCAAGATCAACTTGCCTCCCGCCTTCTGAGTGAAAAGCCAG
The DNA here is from genome assembly GCA_019309815.1 of Deltaproteobacteria bacterium. Lineage (GTDB taxonomy): Bacteria > Desulfobacterota > Desulfobacteria > Desulfobacterales. The sequence goes on along the minus strand of JAFDFO010000006.1, from coordinate 1,460 downwards.
TTGAATATCGCTGTCCGGGCACCGCCGATATGAAGGTACCCCGTCGGACTTGGGGGAAAGCGTGTTCGAACCTCAGTCATGCATCAACTCCGCTGCATAAAAAATGGTGATGGCGAACTGGAGTATTGGAGTGTTGGAGTACTGGAGTATTGCAAAAGAATATGGAATTTGAAGTAATGTTGACTTTCCTCTTTCCATCACTCCATTACTCCATTACTCCATCTCTCCAGTCTTCTGTTGGCCCTCCGGCACTCTGCGTTTGCGGTACATGCACTTCTTCTGAGCCGGCTTTCAGTACACGATGAAGCCGGCATAGCCCACAACCTGCGCATAGTCACCTGTCACGTCTCCCGATGTGGCATACTGGATCAGCTCAGCCTTTTCTGCACCCATGACCTTACAAGCCTCGAGTACGATCGTGGTGGGAATGACACCGCACATGGTTATCCCATGTCTGGCAACAGTCTCATGAAGCCCCTTGGGGTCTAATTCCAGGATACGATCTATGGCCAGCATGTCTTTCTCCTTGGCCGCTTTCTGAGACTCATAATGAGTCATGTCCGTGCTCGCTACCAGAAGGACCTCTTTCCCATAGTCCTGAATTCCCTGCACTAAAGCCTGGCCAATCTCCTGACACGCGTCGAGAGACAGGTGGGACAGTCCGATGGGTACGATGCTTACTTCAGGCTGCACAAACTGGAGAAATGGTACCTGGACTTCGATCGAATGCTCCATGCTGTGGGCATGGGGATCGTCCTCTATCTTCACGGCAGATGTGGAAATCTTCAGGATGCATTCAGCCAAGTCCTCATTGATTGGAACCGACCCAAGCGGCATGTCCCATGCTCCCGACGCAGTCAGGGCCACAGGAGCACCTAGGCCACGATGATTCGGCCCCAGAATCACCACCGCTTCAGGCACAGTGATTTGAGAGAACACGGCCCCGGCTACCCCACCAGAATACATATACCCTGCATGGGGAGAGATGGCAGCGAGCACCTTTCTTGGATCTGGAACGCGCTTAATGAATGCACTCAACTGCTCTTCCAAACGGCTCTTTTCGCCGGGATAGAACATATCGGCTACGGCAGGTATGCGAGACATAAAGCACCTCTTAGGTTCGTGTTCAAAATCCGCTGTGTCTTTCCGTGCGGCTACACATTCCACGTCTGGGGTTGGGACCATAACATAAACGAACCTCCTGGACAAGGTGTGAGCGCCCCGTGTTGAGACTGTTGGCCGACAGCCGGCAGAGGCGGCCTGGTGCTGCGAACCGAACACGGAAAAAGGAGACGTAAAGGGCTTGACAAAAACATCTTTTTGTCTATATTAGGACACTTATTTTCTATTTTTTGTGGCACTCCCACAAAAAATGTACGAAATACTAATAGGTTACAGACTTGTTTTTGCTTCATGTGCATGAATTTATGGTGTCAGTTTATAGTCAATTGAGGCGACAG
>JAFDFO010000255.1 GCA_019309815.1 Deltaproteobacteria bacterium | reverse complement strand
AATGACTCTGGTTTGGCTAATCGCGCTGGCCTTCACCACAATACCACTGCTGGCGTTGGCGGACAATGCCAGTTCCGAATTCGACAAGCACATTGCGGAACTCAAGAGTATCGATCAACGCACACAGCGGGAGGCGGCACGGGCATTGGGCAAGCTAAAGGATGCCAAGGCTGTCCCGTATCTCGCCGAAATGATGCACGATCCGGAACATAATGTGGCCCTCATGGCCGGCTGCAGCATAGGGGTCAGGGCTGAATGGCACTAACTTAAGCCCTTTTTGCATGAAGAAAAACCCTGATAATATTGGGTATTAATGCCATAATGGCACATGCTGCGTATTCCGGCGTAATCGGCCGGGCATTCCGGGATTAAACCGGCCACCTATCGGAGCGTAGCGACGCTGGTATTCATGATTTAACAAAGCGGCCGATATGAGTCAAGAGATCTGTGTCTTCCTGTCCCAGTCGGAGTCCCGATGTCCATCGGGGCGACGCTTTCTTTTCCTCTCCTCTCTCCCCATATATATGGGGCCTACTGTAGCGTCCCACGGAGGTGGGGCGGACGCGAGCGTGCCGGTTCACTTCTTTCTCCTCTTCGGCTTGCGCATCGACGGGCCTTCAAACTCGAGGTTGTGAGCGTTGTGAACGAGCCGATCAAGTATGGCATCGGCCACCGTGGGATTGCCGATCGTATCGTGCCAGAGTTTCGTGGGGAACTGGCTCGTGATCAGGGTGGCGCCGGAGCCGTGTCGGTCGTCAAGTATCTCGAGGAAGTCACGGTACTGCGCTTCAGCCACTGTTTCCATGCCCCAATCATCAACAATCAGCAGATCGGTACGCGCAAGCTTATTGCTCAAGCGCAAGAAGCTGCCGTCGGCATGTGACTGGTTCAGCGCATAGAACAGCTTCTTTGCCACGTAATAACCCACACGATATCCATCCCGGCATACCCCCTGTCCCAAAGCACATGCCACGAACGTTTTGCCCGTCCCGGTCGAGCCGGTAATGATGACGTTTTGATGGAACTTGATCCACTCGGAACTTGAGAGCTGATCGATCTGCCCCCGCTTCAGCCCCCGGCTGGTCCGATAGTCCAGATCCTCGATGCATGCCTGGATCTTGAACTTGGCGTTACGGATCCGCGTAGTAAGCGCTCGTCCTTCGCGCCACCGCCACTGCTGGTCCACAAGCAACCCAAAGCGTTCATCGAACGAGAGGTCGGCCATCCTGGCCTGTTGCCGCTGCTCATCATATCCGTCTGCCATGCCATTGAGCTTCATGGCATGGAGCTTCTCCATTGTCTGTTCATTCAGCATTTTATGTCCTTTCATGTGTTTTCTTCTCTTCCGGCAAGAATTGACCCTTCAGGATCGCCTATACGTGGTGATCTCCGTTCAATCCATATCTTCATACCCCCCTTTCTTCGCGTTCACAGATCCGGTCAGACTCTCTTGTGAATAGTAAGCAGCGCCCCTCACATTCATGTGGTGATTGTTGCAGATGCTCACAACAGGCTCGTCTCCAGGCAGTGGTTCTCGGTCCTTGTCCGTCTTCAGGATACACTTGATGCTCCGGTACGAACACACATCCAAGGCCAATGCCCGCCGGCAAGCCGCATCAACCCGTGAGTATTCGTAGCTCTTGGAGAGCCGTACAATACCCAGGCACGCCCGGTATCCCTGCTCGGGATGCATACGCGCTTCGATAATGTGTTCAGCACAAGCCGCACAGGACGGCCCGATCTTTCCCGCCCACCGTATAATGCGGCTGGGCGTCCATTTGGCGTGCTCTCTATGGGCCTTGGGCATGTGCTCTGCCTTTGTTGAGTACTTGCCTTTACGGTCATCGCGGACGTGGCTGGCCACCCGTTTGTTCTTGTGGAGGACCTCAACCATTCGCACAGTCAGACGCACGTCCAGCTTTTGCCCGCTGAGCTCGCAGGGCACGCTGTAGTAATGGCCTTGGATCTCTATGTGATAATCGATATTGACCGTGGGTGTGAGGAAGTCTGCGAACTCATAACGACTGGACGGCAGGGGCTTGAGTGCGGGCTTGTCCAGTTCGTTGAATAGTTCCAGCCTTGAGTAGTCCAGCTTCTGGAAAGGGCGCTTGTTGACCTGTTCGGTCAGCTCCCTTATGGCCCGGTTCAGCTCGGCCAGCGAGAAGAAGGTGCGATCGCGTAGGCGAGCCAGCACTTGCCGCTCGATGATCTGTACGCCCGTCTCAACTTTGGCGCCATCTCTGGGCTTTCGCGGGCGGCGAGGAATAACCGCGGTATCATAATGCCCCGCCATGTCGGCGTAAGTCTTGTTTACGTCCGGATCGTACCAGCAGGCCCGGGTTACACCGCTCTTGAGATTATCTGGCGATGTAATCTCGGCTACGCCGCCCAAGTGTTCGTACGTCCGGCAATGCGAACTGATCCAGTCCGGCAACTGCTGGGTCCACGTTGCTTCGCAGTAGATGTAATGGCTTGCCCCAAGCGTTGCTACGAAGATCTGCGCGCGCTGAATCTCGCCGGTTGCCGGATTCGTAACAGGCATGGCCATCCCGGCGTAATCCACAAACAGCTTTTCGCCTACCCGATAGGTCTGGCGCATGCACACGTCTATAGTCTTTGACCAGCGCCGGTAACGTTCACAAAACTGACTGTATCGATAGCCGTCTGGGTAGCTCTCCAGGTATTCTTCCCACACCAGTTGTTTCGTTACGGCTTTCCGACGGAGCTCTTTGTGGATGTACGCCCATTCGGGAACAGGCCGGTTCCGATCAGGTCCCCTAAACTCGGGGCCCGTGAACAGTCGTGCATCAAGCGCTTCTTCAGTCAAATCCGGTGGAAACGGCCAACTCAGACATGCCGCATCCAGCCGTGCCAGATAATCAGCTACCGTACTGCGCGCTATGCCACAGCTTCGCGCGATCCTCCGGTTGCTCAACCCGCAGGCCTTCAGCCTGGCTACTTCACTCACTTTACGCATGGATAACTTCTTTCTCGACACCTGTACCCCCTTTCTTTGCTTGAAAAGGGGACAGTATGTCTCAGTTATCCAGCGTCGTTAACTCCATTCCGGAACCTTCCGGCCTCTCATTCCGGCCCGGCACCAAAACTGTCCGGTATCATCCCGGAATCCCCGGCCGAGACGTTCCGGAATCGGTGGCCGATATCATCCCGGAATCGGTGGCCGAGACGTTCCGGAATACGCACCAGACAAGATGCACAAAGCGTTCTGCATGAACTAACGGGATATCTGTACAAGATCCACCGCCTTGTTTTGTCAGGCGAGAAGACCCGCATCTTGCCCGTTGACGTATTTCTCAAGAGATTTTGCAGGGATGAAGC
>JAFDFO010000254.1 GCA_019309815.1 Deltaproteobacteria bacterium | reverse complement strand
GCGGATTATTCTGCTCACAATATCCGATGTCACTTTTTCTATGACAGCCTTGCGCCTGGTTCGAGTGGAGACACTGATCCAGTCTTTGCTTTTCGGTCTTGCAGCATCACTCTTCCCGGACCGTTGCGTGTCCTTCTTGAGCTTTCTGATGTATGTCCTTAGGACATTGTGTATGTGATAGGTGCTTATTCCCATAGAAACACATCCTCGCCCTTTGTTTCGGAAAATCTCAAGAAAACTTTAGAAAAAACCACAACCAATGTCAATAAAACGTTAAAGGTCCCTTTATTCCGCCGATTTGTTACTCCAACTGGAAAAGTGTCCCCGTATTTTCTGCTTGACATCGATTTCGTTACTACTACTATTATTATTGGCACTATAGACAGGTCTGCCCGGAGGTTGACAGGAGAACGTCTTAGGAGAGAGTAATCAAAAGAAAGTTCAAGCCGGGGGCAGGCCAAACAGCCTGCCCCCGGCTTTTTTGTTTTAAGAAGAAGGGCCGCGGCGGCAAAAACCACCGCGGTCTTTTCTGTTTTGTGCCAATCATCTTATACCAAGGAGGTTGATCAATGATTATTGTTATGAAGAGAAAGGCTGACGAACAGGAGCTTGATAACGTGATCAAGTGGATAGAGTCGGTCGGGTACAAGGTCCATTTGTCAAAGGGGGTGGAGAGGACCATTATCGGAGCCGTTGGGGACGAGCGGGGGAAGGTCGCTTTGAAGGCCGCAGAAAACATGCCGGGTGTCGAAAAGGTGATGCCTATCTTGGCACCGTATAAGCTTGCAAGCCGGGAAAGCAAGGAAGGGAACACGGTCATCAAGGTTGGAGATGTAGAGATAGGTGGTTCCCGGTGTGTCGTGATAGCAGGGCCGTGCGCTGTGGAGAGTCCGGAGCAGCTCATGGAGGCGGCAGAAGTTGTGAAGAAGGCCGGGGCTTCCATGCTGAGAGGGGGGGCCTTTAAGCCGAGGACATCCCCGTATAGCTTTCAGGGTATGGGCGAGCAAGGTCTAAAGCTTCTGGCAGAGACCCGGGAGAAGACAGGGCTTCCCATTGTGACCGAGGCTATGAGTGCCGAAGAGGTAGAACTTGTGGAGCGTTATGCAGACGTGATTCAGATAGGTGCCAGAAACATTCAGAATTTTGCTCTACTGAAAGCGGTGGGTCTGACAAGAAAGCCCGTCCTCTTGAAAAGGGGAATGATGACCACACTGGAAGAGTTGCTCATGTCGGCAGAGTACATATTGGCATCAGGAAACGATGAGGTCATACTCTGCGAGCGGGGGATTCGCACCTTTGAAACAGCCATGCGAAACACCCTTGACATCAGTGCTGTGCCGGTGCTCAAGGACAAGACCCACCTGCCGGTCATAGTGGACCCCAGCCATGCCATCGGTCAGTGGCGGTTTGTTCTGCCCCTTGCAAGGGCCGCCGTGGCGGTTGGAGCCGACGGCTTGCTCATTGAAGTCCATCCCGAGCCTGACCTGGCCCTTTGTGACGGCGCTCAATCCCTGAGGCCTGAAAGATTCGCTGAGCTCATGGAGGAGATTGAATCCATTGCAAAAATCGTCCGAAAGGAGTATGCACAGTAGCATGGAGCGCATTAGGGTCAACCTGGAGAAGTCTGTCAAGGATTCCTATGAGATTGTCATCGGCGAAGACGTTATTGACCGCGCGGGACTGACCACTAAGGTTAAGGACGAAATAGACCGGTCCGTGATCGTAACCGATTCAGATGTCAACCCCCTGTATGGGCAGCGGGTGTTGGAAAGGTTGAAAGAGACAACACGGCCTGTCGACATCATTGAAATACCAGCTGGAGAGAGTTCAAAATCACTAGAGACCGTTCTTGGTGTTGCAAGACGGCTCGTTGGGCTCAGCGCGAGTCGCAAATCGCTGCTCATTGCCCTTGGTGGAGGGGTGGTGGGTGATGTGACAGGCTTTGTCGCATCCATATACATGAGGTCAATCCCTTACATTCAGATTCCCACCACCCTGCTTGCCCAGGTAGACAGCAGTGTGGGTGGCAAGACAGGGGTGGACCTTCCAGAAGGGAAGAATCTGGTGGGGACGTTTTATCAACCCAAGGCTGTATATATTGACTTGTCAGTCCTGAAGACGCTTTCCGACAAGGATTTTGGAAACGGACTGGCCGAAATCATCAAATACAGCATCATCGCAAATCATGGTCTCTTTGAATTACTCGAGCAGGAGAACGCAGGGATCAAGAAGCGGGACATTTCCCTTATGAAAACCCTGGTTGGGCGTTCATGCAAGATCAAGGCAGGGATCGTTGAGATGGACGAAAGGGAATCGGACTTAAGACGCGTTCTCAATTTCGGACATACTCTGGGGCATGCCCTGGAGGCGGCATCAGACTATGGCCTTTCCCATGGAGAGGCTGTTGCCATAGGGATGGTTGGCGCTGCAATGATTTCGCGTAAGCTGAATCATTTGGATAAAGACTCTTTCGCGAGAATTGTTGGCCTGATCAAATCCTACGGGCTGCCTACCACGATCCGTGCTGGTATGGAGACAGCCCAAATCACCAGCTTCATGGCAACAGACAAAAAGGCTGTGGGCGGACAACTGCACTTTGTTCTGACAAAAGCGATTGGCGTTCCTTTTGTAACGCCGGAGGTTCCCTCAGGTGTTGTGGTGGAGGTCATTGAGGAACTCAAACGATGAGCAAGAAATCCTTGGACCAGCTTAGAAGCAAGATCGAAAACATAGATACGGCCCTCCTGAGACTCTTGAACGAGCGGGCGGTGGTTTCCAGCCAGATTGGCAGACTCAAAGTCGAAAACGGCCTGAATATCTATGACCATCACAGGGAAGAATCGATATTCAGGTCCCTGGCCGAACAGAACCAGGGGCCACTGAAGGACTCGGAGGTCAACAGGATATTCTACGAAATTATCTCGGTTTCGAGAAAACTCCAGTCCGATATGGCCGGCGGCGACTCCGAAGCCCGGGTGAGAAGCTACACGGGGGTGCTGAGTGGAAACACATCGGTTTACGGCATTCTCGGGAACCCTGTAGCGCACAGCATGAGTCCTCGGATGCACAATGCTGCATTCAGGTTCCTTGGGATAGATGCCATCTACCTCCCCTTTGCGGTGGAAGATCTGCAGGGTGCGCTATCCGGAATGAAGGCCCTTGGAATCAAGGGCGCAAGCGTGACGCATCCCTTTAAGACAGAAATCTTTGGGCTGATTGACGAAATTGACGATACGGCAGAGAAGATTGGGGCGGTCAACACCCTGGTCTTCGGTGAGGAGGGGATACGGGGTACCAACACGGATTGGATTGGCGCTGTTCGGTGCCTTGAAGCCATGCTTCCCATAGCAGGCCACAGGTTTGTGGTCATGGGCACGGGGGGAGCTGCTCGGGCCGTGGTCTATGGGGTGGTCAGTAAGGGAGGGGAGGCCATTGTTGTGGGCAGATCAGAAGAGAAGGGGCATGCGTTGGCCAAGGAGTTTGACTGCACCTTTGTCCCACTCTCTGAGGTCGAGAGTGCCCATGGAGACTGTTTAGTCAATACCACGCCGGTAGGCATGTATCCTGAAGAACACGAGATGCCCGTGCCGACGCACATACTGGGCACATACAAAGCCGTTGCGGATGTCATATACAATCCTTTCAAGACAAAGCTCCTCAGGGAAGCAGAGGCCGCAGGATGCATGG
>JAFDFO010000070.1 GCA_019309815.1 Deltaproteobacteria bacterium | reverse complement strand
GAGTTTCTCAAGCAGGACACCTCAACGACCCCCCTGATGGGGCTCACCACAGATTCACAGTCCACACCCTTGAAATGATCTGAACACCGGACCCAAGAATGAGTAGACCCAGACCCCATTCCAGCCACTTTGGGCGAACTATCGATAGGCTGGGGACTTTGTTATCATAGATCACGTCCTGGTGTCCCGATAAACGAGATCGGTTGAGCCAACGATCACGACGGTCCCGATGAAACTGCAGCGAAGACCACCTATAGAAAAAATCTCCAGCCAGCTCATTCTGTCAATCCTCTCTGAAAGACCGTTTTCCAATCTGCTGCGTCAATGCAAGAAAACCCCGCCCTCTCTCAAAGAAACGGGGTTATGAAGTGAGCAGCTCAAGGCCGAAAGGTCAAAAGACAACGATGTAGGAGCGAGCTTCGCACAACCTCATGTCACAGATCGGGGTTCCCGCTGTCGCCTTACCCGCACCTATCCCACAGTGTGGTTCTGCATGAAATTGTCCAGCTCTGTTTGCTGGCTGGAGTTGAGGTCTCCGAATTGGACCCCGCATCGCCTCATGGTTATTGAGCTGAGAGGGTTTTCGTGGGTTTTGACGTCCCAGACGGTCTGGAAAGGGACCTCGCTCAGATAGAAATCCTTATCGATGAGGAACAAGTCCAGTTCAACCAGGTCGTTTGACGGTCTGGTCCTGGCCATGTGACTGAACGCCAGCCCGCTTCTGCTAATGTCTATAATTCGCCCCAGCTTGGTAGAATCAGGCCCGAGCAAGACAAATGCACCATCTCGTGCCTGGAGCCGCCTGTGTCTCCTCTGTTCATCCGGGTTATTCATCTGGGTCATGACGCAGGCTTCCTCTAAGGGTCATGTCTATCATGCCAGAAACCGTACCAGAGACACCACCAATCTCGCTACGAGCGGAGTGCGGATGGAAATTCAGTAGTTTCGCATGGAAAAGAGACAGGTGGTCCCCTTTTTCCAATCATGGAAGGGTTACTTATATTATTTAAACATATTGTGTTCCATTTGTCCAGCCCAAAGTGCTGATTTCTTGTCCGTATCCCAGCCTCAAGGCCGATCGGGCCCAGACGCCCTAACGTTCCGGAATCACTTGAACTCCTGCTTACTATTCACATTCGATAAACTTGAAACCGTCACAAAAGCCCTGATCGCAAATCTGTCCGGTTCCAAGGACATACGTCGGTGCCTTCTGCCCTATGTCAGGATCCTCTTCAAAGGCCTTGGCCCTTCGCAATCCTTTTGAACGACAGAATGCGTCTGCTGCGCCCTTCCCGCAGTCTGTAGCCCACTTATAACACCAGTCGAGACGATATCGGTTCACCATCGGCCTTTTATACACGTGTCTCGTGGGTGGTGAAGGTGCCTTTTTCACGCCAGACACACAGCAATCGCTTTTTCTGGAAGCCGGCACGGAATGCTTCAACCAACAGCGTGGCCGAGGACCCTGGATAGTGTTGGGCTTCACGTACGTCCAGGCCTTGCACTTCGGATCTGCGGCGCATTCTTCCTGACAGATCCTGGGATCGGCCTTAGGCAAATCAAAGTTTTTGTAGTCCTGACCCATACGGTCCACGTTATATTCCATTCCCCGGCTCACAGTTGGAGGAGCCGGTGCGGGGCGTGCTTGGCGCCTTTCGGCAGCGTGTTCCTTCGCGCACTGAGCGATTCGCTCCCTCTGAGAAGAGCACGTTCTGAGGGCCTCGCCCCACGCTCGGGAATCGGTCATTTCCTTCATGCCCACGCCTCTTGCCACTGTTTGGGCTACGCATGCCGCATACGCGCATTTCTCTTTACAACACGGGCTAGTGCAATCCTTGAGGCAGCTGTTATAAGTGTCACCATACGTACCTGCCTGAGAGTGCAAGGGAAGAAGTAGAACGAATGAAATCAGTGTCAACAACAGCGCTCCCTTCCCTACCAATCCACAACCTCTTGATGTTCTCATAACGTCCTCCTTTCCTTATTCGTGAATTAATGATGACCTCGGTCACTCGGCCTGCTGAGAAGTCTCAGCTGGCGCCAGGTGCTTGATCACCTCTCCAATAAACCGAGAAAGACGTAGCTTCCCCATCAGTTCCTCGGTCGATCTGATAGCACTGCTTTGCCTTTGTCGCTCTATGCAAAGGCTGTTCAATTCCTCGTACCTGTCTTGAATCCGGTCTGTGAAAGGCCACAACCAGACCTTGCTGTTGAACTCAGCGCATGCTTGCATATCGAATACACTTAGCGGCTCTTCCTCCGGCTCGGGGATAGAGAAGATCGAAAGCTCTATGTCACATTCCCTATTGGCACACTGCAACACTTTGTATCGCGTCAAGCGGTCACCTGTGCTGAGTTTCTCTAGGAGTGCCTCGACATCCTTGTCCTCCCCTGCAAGCTTTATACGCAGTGTCGCCTGGTCATAGAAGTCACGCGATGAAGACTCCCTCTGACTTGCCTTCACCTCAACCTCAAAGCGACTGGCCATGGCCGAAAAATGATCGAGAAATCCTCCCACATCCAAGGTTGCCGGCACTTGAAGACGCTGTTGAGATAGCTTTTCTTCAACACCCTTGATGGCCTGACTTAGCCTGCCCGGCTGGCGCTCCACTGCCTGGACCTTTCTGAGTTGATGATCGACCCAGCGGATCGCCGCGGTTAAGCTCTGGCTCTCACTGCGGTAGGTAAAGTATTGCTGGGCGCAGAAGGCGCATACGATGAGGGCTCCTGCGATGAAAGCAAAAACTGCTATCAGCCTTCGCCTGGCTTGAGGATCCATCTCCACTACCTCTTGAGCGCTTTATGCGATGGGGGGATGCAGAATTCTGTGGTGCTCAGTCTGTCACGATTAGGGAACTAGGCATCTCAAAGATGCCTCTAAGACTCGCAAAGTTGAGATGCGTGTCCATAGCACAATTTGCAGATCATTTCAATGAGGGCAGATACAAAGGCGGGGCATCGCGGCTGAAAACGCGATTGTATGTGAAAATACGCAGACAAGACAGGCAGGCCATCTCTGATCCGCCCTGTTACTTCTATTCCAAGCTGCTTAGAGTTACCGGGACGTGTCCGTTTCCCCTTTCCCCCTGTTGCTCTTCCCCCAAGCTCTCTTGCTCCGGGCAATCTTTTTCCGGACTGTCTGCCAGGTTTTGGTAGTCAGGAAAGACTCCCTGAATCGCTCGAGCATCTGGGTGAACATGGCGTTTGACACGGTGAAAGTCAACTCATCAGTCTTGAAGAACTTGCGGGCTGACGGATCCCAGCCCCCCAGAACAGCCCTGTTGTCACCCTGAGCCAGATACTTCAGGGGCCACGTGATTAGACCGGTACAGGCTGCGCCCCACGGAGAGGCCACGACTTCAGGATCGTTGGTTACAAACACGGCCAGCTGATGGAGGCCGGACAGGACTTCGGGCCTGGCAAAGAAGGCCACTAGTTCCGGCTCCTCATCGGCACCGAAGAGGCCGATCGGTTTTACGACACAGTATCTCTTGGGAGCAGGTATAGGATTGATCTCATCAAAGATCCTCCGCAGCGCATCGGGCGAGTCACAGTACAGCTCGCCGTGCATGCGCTCCGGAATCCCGGTTGACACATAGTGAATGATCGTTTCTGTCTGAGGCTTCATATACCCCAGCCAGAACGCTCCGCCAGGACAGCCAAAGCGTTCTGCATCAAAATAGGCAGCGGTTCTCTTTTTTCGGGCACGCCAGATATGACCTATAACGCACGAGAAATCACCGAAGACGTTCTGCCAGTCGATCTCGTTCTTTGTCTCTTTTTCCCGGGTAGGCAGGTCCCCGGGCTTGGGTGAAAAGCCGGTGCTCGGCTTGTCATCCGTGTAGAAGATGCCCATTGGCTCTTCGTCGAGCCCGAGGATATCAAGGAACTGGGCAAGTGCGTCCATGCGTTCGGGGCCTTCGATCATTTGATCAGTTTCTTGTCCCGCAAATCCCTCACAAGAAGATTGGACAATGTTCCCACGACATCTTTTACGGATTTTGGATCAACGATCTCAGACGAGGCAGTCCAAATCAACTTCTCTGTCTCCCTGTTATATAAATTGGTGTTCAGCCTTGCCAACGTCTCCGAACGACGGGATCCGGGTCGGTAAACGTCTTGGGAGATTGCGGGAAGATCGGTATTTCGATTGGCTCATCACGTGATTTCTAACAGAACCCGATGAAGATAAACACGAGGTTGTAGCTGTATTTCATTACCCGACGGAAACGGTTTGCTTAGGCCTCGCCCAAGGTGAGACTATTTAAGAAATGCTCCATTTGGGATGTCTGGTGGTCGGTGAGTTTTCCAAATTGCACACCACTGCGTCTCAAGGTAACAGAAGTGGAAGACGTTTTGCCGGCTATTTCAAAATCTGAAATGGTCCTAAATGGTATCTGGCCCACGTAGAAATCACGCTCGGCCAAGAATATGCTCAATTCACCGTTCGACGGTTCCTCAGTGCCAACATAACGAAACGCAAGCCCACCCATGCTCACGTCTATGATTTGTCCCACCTTTGCATCATATGGCCCAAACCCCACAAAAGCGCTTTTTGGAACCTGGAACCGGGTATTTCTCCGATGCTCGACGATCTCTTTCGTGGCAGTCATGACAAAACCTCCCCCCAAGAGAGCCCACAAGATGCCTGTGGATTGTGTGTGTTCCTATGCAGCATGCCAGAAACAGCCTTCAAAGACAATATATTCTTTGAACCAAGCTACGGCTCTTTATGCAAGAAGCCTTGCGTTGAAATGGAACTGTGCCCCGGTCCATGCATGGAGACTGCCGTGTTATAGCGGTTGTCAAAAATGTGTTCCGTTTACGGCAATCTTTCTAAGCTGGCAGGGGGTATCTCTTTTTGAATCAGGTCAATTCCCCTCTTCGCTCGTTGGGGGCACCATGTACGGAACGCTACAGGCTAGGCACACGGCAGCGTCCCTTACACGCTTGGTAGCCTTTTTGTACGTGGGTGAGGGCTGTGCAGAAGACCGGTGCCGTCGTGCTACCTGTCAGGAAATATTCGGTGACCTGACTTCAAAAAGAGATACCCCCTGCCAGCTCCTCACAAATGGTTCAAAACGGAACATATTTTTGACAACCGCTCTAGAGCTTGCGAGATAGCCAGTCATCTAAGTCATCATGCCCATGAACACAATGCGGGCCAGCCATAGTAATGACGCAAACGATATCGTACGGTTCAATGTCTTGTTTCAACCGTTCCATGATGGTTTCCGGGCGGACGCTGGTTTCAACAGCATAGGAATAATCCGACAGCTTAGCCCATGGACCATATTTCTTTATAACGTCGACAAGGGCTGTGTCATCTCGGCCGGGTTCGTTTGGATCGTAGCTTATGAAACGGACAGCCATGACCGATCTCCTTTGCGAAAAACGGGGTGTTGGACAGTATTGGCAGGCCTATTGCCCCAGACAGCTGCGTGCGCTCTCAAGTGCGGCATTCCCGTATTCCCACTTGGTTGGCAACGCATCCTGTGTGTGTTTTACCAGTTTGTCATAGTTCTCGGCCATCGTCATATTGATTGTCTTCATACGATGCTCTCCGTACTCGGCCTGTCTGAAATACTTGTCCCTCTGCTCAGTATTTTCTGTCATAGTCTCCCAGGTCTTTCTTCCCAAATCATACCAGTAGTACGATTGATTGGCAGCAGCACGGAAGCAGTCACTCCCTTCATCTTTCCTTAGTGTATTGATCTGAACCTGGGCTTCATCCAACAGCCCGCCCAACTCCCTGTAGGAAATCCCCTCCACGAGCCCCACCCTAACCCTTTCCAGAGCTTGGAGGGCGTCGTTCTCTTCACTTGCCGCCCAGTGGGGAAATAAGACCATCACGGCCAGAACTGAGATAGCAACCCTGCAAAGGTGTCCCATGAAACCCCCTTGGAAACATCACAATAACAGCCTCTCACGACCCATTCCCCTTCTCTTCCTTTGCCTTGTCCGGAAGCTCACGGGCCACGATGTGGAGACCGGCACTTTTCGTCTCTGCATAGGGCCCCTCGACTCGGATGCTCTCTCGACCGAGCATCCAGATTTCAGGAATGATTTCTCCAATGATTTTACCCTGATGGAATACTCGCACCACAGAACTCTCTGAAACCACAACCGCAACCGATTTGGTTGCGCGTGTTATGGCTGCCGCCGCCATATGTCGGGTGCCTAATCCCAACGGCACATCGACCCCCGTCGAATCAGCGTTGAGGTAGCGCGCGGCCGAAATCACTATTCCGTCTGCCGAAACGACAAAAGCCCCGTCCAGTTGCGAAAGCTCCTTTGCCGTCTCCCGCATATTGACGTCATCTATTTTCTTCGATTCTGAGGGATGCCCCTGCAATGGATCCAAGATCAAAGGGCTGGATTCCTTTAGAACTGCTTCTTCGTCACCAAGAACAAAGATGGTGCCTACCTTGCGGCCTTCCCTCCCCTCACGGGCCACTTCCACTGCCAATTGAATTGTCTGTTCCAGGACTTGAGGATGACAACCGTCCGTCATCTTGCAGATTTTGTCAAACATGGACTCACCCCTTCTTCAGTCGGGCCGAAGCCCGCCTTTGTTAAGACTTCCGCCTTCGCTAAAGCTACGGCGCGACACGGCGGCGGGACAGGCCCTTCGGCAAGCTCAGGACAGGGCGGCCAGGTTCTCACACCCCAAAGCGAATGAAAAACCCCGCTCTCTTTGTGAGAAACGGGGCAATAAAGCGGATAGCCCGAGGCCGGAAGATTAGAGGACAACGGTGAAGAAACGAAATTTATGTAACCTCCTATGAGACACTAAGGGGTCGGTTTTACTTATGCTTCGCCAAGCGTGTGTTGTTGCATGAAATACTCCAGCTGAACACTCTGTTTGCGCGTTAGTTTCTTAAATTGCACGCCACAACGTCTCATGGTCATGGGGCTGGCTGGCGCGCGGTCCACGACCTGAAGGTCACAAACGGTCCTAAAAGGCACAGCGCCCAAATAAAAATCATTGTCAGTCACGAATATATCCAAATGCGATCCATCTGACGATTCCTCGTAACCGACATAACGATAAGCAAGTCCGCCCATACTCATATCTACGATCTGACCCACCTTGTTCGCGTGCGGGCCAAAGCCCACAAACACGCCCTGCGGAACCTGGAACCGCTTATGCCTCCTATGCTCATCGAACTCCTTCCTCGCATACGTATCGGACCGGGTAGGAACTCCTTTAGCGGCCCCGTCATCTTTGTGTTCCTTTCCCTGAACCATCTCTTTCCTTGCAGGCATGAGGAATACCTCCTTTCAAGATAGCTGAACACGTGTTTTATGTTCCAATACGCCGATACTAGAAGCTATCTCAAAAATCTTAATCAGGCTTCAGGGCCGAGACGGCAGACTAATTTCGGAGTGATGGAGTACTCCATTACTCCCGCTCTTTGAGGCTTGCCGACAGGACTATTAAGTCCTAAATGTGTTTTTGAGATGAGTTCTAGTATCCCATATATGGACTCCTAAGACAACACTTTTTTGGTCCGGAAATGGGGTTATCAATCAACCTTTTGCTACGGACAGCCACCCATCTCATATGCTAATCTATCACTTTAAGTTTAGGCGTTTTGTTGGTGATTTATATAATTCTTTTTCCTTCCCAAATATTGAGCGTGATACTCCCATCCGGACGCCGCAAACCTAGCAAATAATCCGGAGGATCAGCCGCGACTGGTCATCTCTTCAAGGTTCCAATCTAAGGAGAGTCTCACCCGCCGATTTTCCTGCTTTTCCCTAAAAACAAGGTGGGCGTTCGCCAGGCCGAAATAGAAAAGATCTTTTGTGACAGCAACATCCTGACGGCAGTATTCGGTCAGCTTTTCCATATCCCCTTGACGAAACCATTCCACGGCTTGGAACCCGTCCGCTGTCTTTTGCTGGTCCAAAGTCTCTTCCGCGAGATGCTTCAGGGAGAGCCGAAAACCGAGGCGCTTGAACACGTCCTCTAGAATATCAAAGGTGGGAAGCAGTTCTAGTGCCTTGCTCGTGTATGCGCTCAGAACCTGGTAGTCAAAGCGCTTGATATTGAATCCCACAATCAGGTCCGCCTTCTCCAGCTGCCCCAACAGGGCGTCAATTTGATCTTCGTTGTAAACCAGAAAGCGGTTTTCCACGCTGTCAAAAAGAACAACCACAGAGACCCTCATCAGGTGTGTGTTCTGCCAGCCCCCTACTTCTGCAGCGAGTTTTTGGGTCTCAAGGTCCAAGAAGAGGATCCGGGGCTCTGTCTGCTCTTCGGGGATAGGTGCTTCTTCTTCGAGCACGAGCGGCATGGGTTCGATCTCATTTTGCCCGCCAGACAACTGGCTGAGTGGAATGTGGCCTAGGAGACCTTTGAGGATCAGTACAGCTGCCTCTTTATTCAGCGGCTTGTTTCCCGAACCACACCTGGGAGAATATACGCACGACGGACACCCCTGCTCACATTCACAGCTTGTGATCTGCTGCATGGTCTTTTCCAGAAGCTCGAGGATGATCTCAAATCCGTGCTGTGCTAGGCCCACCCCGCCAGCGTAGGCGTCGTAGATAAAAATGGCACCCTTGCCAACCTGTGGATGATATGGATAACAGATTCCACCAATATCATTTCTGTCACATAGCGCAAAGAGCGGGAACATGCCTATGGCCGCATGTTCGATGGCATGGATTCCGCCCATAAAATCAAGGCCTCTCGTCTCTACGAAGCGTTTCAACGACGCTTCGATCTCCACCCACAAACCAACGGTCTCAAAGGTCTGGGGTGGGAGTTCTAGCGGGAAGACGCCCATGAGTGCCTGTCCCGGCAAGGCCCTTTTTTCGTAACCTGTAACGACTTCTGTGACCTTTAGCTCCCCTTCTCGCACAAGAAACTGCCCCTTTGGCCGACTTCTGCGGATCCGGATGATCTCTGTGTCCTTTTCCGTGCGTACACGCGTGAAGTATTGCACGTTCGACCTGTGAGCGATGATGTCCTTTTTGGTGAGTATTAATTCGTCAACCAGGTATTGGCGGCCCCGGTGCAGGTAGATCGCACCGGGATGGCATTCTTTGAAAGCCCTCATCCCATCGACAGTACCGATGGGCTGGCCGGTCTTTCCCTCAAGAATTGTGTAAGTCTCACCAGAGGAGCGGATGTTGACGTCAAGCTGGGGTCTGCGTCTTGTGGGGAACCAGGCAGGCTCGCCCTCTGCGGTTCTATACAATGCACCCTCCCGCTCCAGCTTCTCAAGGTGCTGGGGGAGATTCTTGGCCCAAAACTTCTCGTCATCCAGCGTAAGCGGCATTTCGGCTGCCGCACACGGCAGATGAGCCTCAACGACATAAGGGTTATGAGGATCCAATACGGCCGCCTCGTAAGGTCTCTCAAAGAAGTCGTTGGGGTGCTTCATGAAGTATTGATCCAGGGCATCCGGTTTGGCAATCAGGATCACCATCGATTCTCTTCCTGACCGGCCCACACGTCCTCCCCTTTGCCAGGTATCGATGATGGTTCCGGGGCCCACACGTCCTCCCCTTTGCCAGGTATCGATGATGGTTCCGGGATAGCCGACCAAAAGACAAATATCGAGGTAGCCGATATCGATTCCCATCTCCAGGGCGCTGGTTGACACGACACCAAGCAGCTTTCCGCTCGCCAGCCTCTGTTCGATCTCTCTTCTTTCCTCGGGCATGAAACCGGCCCGGTACGAACTGATCTTCTTGCGAAGCTTGGGGGCCAACCGCGAGACCCATACATGAATGAGCTCTGTAACCTGTCTGGATTGAGTAAAGGCAATGGTCCTAAACCCACTTCGGACGCAGTCAACAAAGAGCTTGGCTGCGGAGAAATTCGAACTTGCCGCAGGATTGAGAAAGAGGAAATGGTGGCCCGCCTTGGGTGCTCCTACGGAGTCGACCACCTGAAGCTTTTCCTCGATCAGACTCTGGCCAAAGATCTTCGGATTACTAACGGTGGCTGAGAGCAAAATGAAGCGGGGATCAGCGCCGTAGTGCCCACAAAGTCTTTTGAGCCTCCGGACTACCTGATTCACGTGCGAGCCGAATATGCCGCGGTAGGTATGGACTTCGTCCAAGATGACAAAGGAGAGATT
>JAFDFO010000253.1 GCA_019309815.1 Deltaproteobacteria bacterium | reverse complement strand
GGCAAGGCGCGGGCAATCGATCGATGGTCGCGCTGGCTCTTCCCTGGGACGTTTGTGTTGATGGGCCTGGACGCCCTTGTATTTAGTATTCTGATATGATGGAGGAAGACACGGCCTATTCTCCGGTCCCTTAGAGCGGTTGTCAAAAATATGTTTCTTTCACGGCAGTTTTGTCAGTTCCTCACAAATGATTCAAAACGGAACATATTTTTGACAACCGCTCTAGATCCTCAAGACTCTGATAAGCAAGGTGCGAGGATTTGGCTCTGCAACTCGCCTGACTGAAAGGTCACGCCTTGACAGTGCGTGGCTGCTTCGCTTATAAGATGTTAAGATTACGGGAAATGCGATAAAGAAATAGCAGACTTGTAGCAGGAGAATCCTGTGGAACGAGCAAAGGCTCCACGCGTCGTACCAGAGATGGGCATGTATGGGGCCTTTTTGTTGCCACAATCGACGGTTATTCAGCAAGGTCGATAACCCAGAGCATTGGGGAAGCGATGATCTATATGGAGGAGGGCGATGGTACAAGAAAGTGAGATTGTAATGCTCATCATTGGGTTAGGCGTCTTGATCTTTCTTCTGGGAAACCGACAGCAATTGAAGCGCATTCCTTCCGGACATTTTCTCCTTTTTGCATTTCATGCGTTGCTGACAGGTTGGGTTTTGACCGTGCTTGAAGGATTCTTTTGGGGGGGGCTTTTCAACTACCTGGAGCACATAAGTTATGCCGTAGCCTCATTCTTGCTGGCCGTCTGGTGTTGGAAGGTAGTCTGGAGAAGAGGAGGGGCCAGATAATGCATCCGGTGGCAATATTTGATCTTGTCACTTTCCTATGTTCCCTCACGGCCTTGGTGCTCCTTTTTGCCGGGTGGAAGCGGGCATTGCGGCGTGATGCCAGATTGCTCCTTGCCGGGCTTTTCGTGCTCCTTATGTTCTACGGCCTCTGTCTATTCCTTGAGTGGTCTGGGATAACCACAGCCCTGGACACCGTCGAGGACTTCATTGGAGCATTGTTGCCAATATGGTTGGCATTTATTTTCTACGCATTTTTACAGGAGATATCCGGTCGTGATCTGCGTGCAAGCGAGGATCGCTTGAGAAGGATATTAGAGTCTGTGCAGACGGGGGTAGTCGTTATCGACCGCGAAACCCATACGATCGTTGATGTCAACCCCGTTGCTGCAAAGATGATCGGTGCTTCCAGAGAGCAGATTGTAAACAAGGTGTGTCACAAGTACATTTGTCCGGAGAAAAGAGGAAGGTGTCCCATCACGGACCTCGGGCACAAGGTGGACAAGTCAGAGCGGGTGCTGTTGACAGCCAACGGCACGACTGTGCCGATTTTGAAAACGGTGGTTTCTGTTTCGCTGGGAGGTCGCGAACACTTGCTGGAGAGTTTCTTGGATATTACCGAGCGCAAACGGGCCGAAGACGCCCTCCGAGCAAGCGAGGAAGAATATCGCTCACTCGTGGAGTCTACAGATGATTCGGTATACCTTGTAGATGTTGACAGCACATATCTCTTCATGAACGAAAAACACCTGTCGAGATTCGGACTGCCGCAAGAAAAGATCATAGGTAGAGCATACGCTGAATTCCATTCGGAAGAAGAAGCAAAAGCGTTTTTGTCAAGAGTAAGACAGGTAACGGAAACCGGCAGATCACTCTGGCATGAATACAGAAGTCAGAGAGACGGCAGTTATTTCCTTCGAACCCTGAGCCCGGTTAAAGGAGTAGACGGAGAAACAATAGCCGTAACCGTGGTTTCAAAAGACATCACCGAACGCAAGCGCCTTGAAGCCCAACTCCAACATGTTCAAAGGATGGAGGCCATAGGGACTTTGGCCGGTGGCATCGCCCATAACTTCAATAACTTGCTCATGGGTATCGGAGGACACCTGTCCTTGATGTCCCTTGATGCCGATGATGCCGACGCCATTCGCGGCCGGTTGAAGAAAATGGAACAGCTGGTGGAAAGCGGCACCCAGCTAACTTCTCACCTTCTTGGATATGCCAGGGAAGGAAGATATGAAGTCAAGACCATTAGTCTGAACCAGTTGGTGACTGAGACTGCTGACACTTTTGGTCTGACCAAAAAGGAGATCACCATTCATCTTGAACTTGCCGACGATCTGTTGAGCCTTCAGGCTGACTATGGACAGATTGAGCAGGTTCTGTGGAATCTGTTTGTAAATGCTTCGGATGCGATGCTTGGCGGTGGTGATCTTTTCTTGAAGACAATGAGTGTCACCCAGGGGGATATGAAAGATAGACTCTATGTCCCGAAGTACGGAAATTATGTCCTGCTAATGGTAACTGATACAGGCGAAGGTATGGACGAGAAAACCATGGGGCGAGCCTTTGACCCCTTCTTCACGACCAAGGGGGTTGGGCAGGGCACAGGTCTTGGCCTCTCTTCTGCCTACGGTATTGTCAAGGCACACGGCGGCTATGTTGATGTGGAATCCAAGTTGGGAAGCGGGACCACGTTTAAGGTGTATTTGCCCGCATCGGAGAAAGAGGTTCAGGAAGTCGTCAAGTCTGCTACGGAAGTTGTCGAAGGAACCGGCTCGGTTCTTCTGGTAGACGATGAGGAACTCGTTTTGGAAGTAGGCAAGGAGTTGTTGGAAGTGATGGGCTACCGCGTGCTCGCAGCCAAAGGGGGCAGAGAAGCTCTCGAGATTTACAGGAAGAATCAAGATGACATAGACATTGTTGTCTTGGATATGGTCATGCCCGGTATGGGCGGTGGCGAGGCCTTTGACCGTTTGAAGGAAATCAATCCGAATGTGAGAGTTTTGCTGGCTAGTGGTTTCGCTGTTGACGGAGAAGCCACTCAAATTCTGGAGCGGGGTTGTAACGGCTTTATTCAGAAGCCGTTCAACATGAAGGAGCTGTCAAAAAAAATAGAAGGGATTATGAATATGCCGTAGGGGCACACTTGCACAGCATGGCTTTATGGCATGCTGGACAGGGAATGGCAGCCCTTGCTTGCACATTGCAAGCGTGGTTAATCAGCAAAGCCTGAGAATTTGTTCCCGTAGTCTCTTCTCAGTGAGCCCCGAGCTTGTCCTGGGAGAAACCTTTGTCTTGGACAGTCTCAGTCGGAAGAGGATTGTACAGGTCAAAACTCGAACCCCACGCACGCGCCACCAGCCGCAAGCCACGCAGGGCTGCTGATCTAAGGCACGGGCTATAATGGCGACAGTCTATATTCCTCATCTTCCCATCAGATGTAAGAGGTTGTGTGGCAGAATTCTCGGATCATTACGCCCCTGAATGCCCTCCACGCGGCTTTCCTCCTTCCTTTTTCTGATCTTTTGCCATTTCTTTCAGGGCATTCCCCAATTGGCTTTTTGGGTCGATGTCTCCAGAGTCCAGGTCTAAGACAGCCTGAGAGATCCTTGTCCGGTAGTCTCCCTTGAACCTGTCTATCCCGAACTGTTGAGAGGCAATGAAGGACAGCCGGTCCACAATATTGCAGGCCTGAACAATGGTTCTGCCTTGCTCGCGGTCCGCAATGGCGGCTACGGCTTTGACGCCCGCTCTTTCATAGTCCCTCAATTTAAAGCTTGTAGGATACCTCTTTGGATCAACCATGAAGATACCGTCCCCGTGACACTACTTTAGGCATAAAAGGCTACCAGATACTAAAAGTAGTGTCAAGGGCTTTCTTGCTTTTTGTGGCCGTCATCCCTTTGGCGGCGGTGATAGATTGAATATCGTCGTAGTTGATATGTGATGTCCCTGCCAATTTGTCCTGCGTCAACACCTGACCCATCGGGTTTTTCAGACTTGATTTCTTCCCCGCAATGCTGTATTTCGGAATTCCTTAGTAACAGTTGTTGACGGCCGAACTAACCGTCATCTCGAAAGGAGGATGTCATGCAAAACGTCTCACGTAGGATGAAAGGGTCGTCGCTCTGGGGCATTGTCTTGACAGCATTTATTATTTCAGGAGTGGCGGCTTGTCTGAACGGCTGCGGGTCGACGTCGGAGTATGAAACTGCAGTACAAGAACGGGACACGTTGTCAGATCGCGTCCGAAGACTCGAGGCAGAGAATGAAAGTCTTAAGGGCAAGTTGCAAGGGCAGACAAGCACATGGGGCGACCGCATCATAGCCTTGGATGAAAGTGTACAGGATCTTGACGCCCAACTTCAGGCAGAGAAGGATGCGGCCAAGGCCACGCGTTCCCTTCACGACGATCTGATTTCCGATCTCAAGAGCGAGCTTTCGGCCAAGGAGGTTAAAGTTGATTTGATGAAATCGGGTGTTCGGGTCAGCATGCCCGGTGAGGTTCTGTTTGGATCGGGATCTACCAAATTGACAGATTCAGGACGCGAGATGCTGTTGAAGGTGGGCGCCAAGCTCAAAGATACTAATTATCAAACCGTAGTCGCGGGGTTTACCGATAACGTTCCCGTTGGAGGGGCGTTGGCACAGCAGTACCCCAGTAACTGGGAACTCGCTGGCGCCCGTGCAGCTCGTGTTGTCCGAGTGCTAGAGGCCAGCGGGGTGTCCAGTGAGCGGTTAATCGCCGTTTCCTTTGGTGAGAACGAGCCCGTTGGCTCGAATGATAACGAAGAGGGCAGGGCTCAGAACCGCAGAATCGAGATCCGACTCAGGCCAGTAGAGTAGACACAACAGGCCGGGGTTCAATCGAGGGGGAAAGGGGTTGGCAGCTCACGCTGTAACCCCTTTGTTTCTTTGGTAGGTAGTCTATGACCTGAAAGACGCTACTACTCCAATAGGGCCTTAGACGCATTCTTGAGATGGGTTATAGTGTTGCGTTCCGGGAATAACTTACATAATTCCATGATAGTCTCTTCCCGCATAAAGACACGCGTTAAATCCGAAATTCGAATATCGAAGCACGTACTGTTCTCAAGGCGTCAGCCGCAAACAAATCCGAATGACCAAAATTCAAATGACCGAAACATTCTCGCAAACTGTTTAGAACATTAGAGAATTCGGATTTTGGTAATTGTTTCGAATTTCGGATTTCGTGCTTCGA
>JAFDFO010000252.1 GCA_019309815.1 Deltaproteobacteria bacterium | reverse complement strand
CTGCTCCGAAGCCGACTCCAGTCCAAAGGCAATGGTGCTCACGCCTGCCCGTCTCATCTGTTTCATCAAGTCCGGTGTAACAAGATCTGCCCTCGTCTGCAGCCAAATCTCGCTCTCAAGCCCCTCACTCAAAATCCTGCCTATCAGTTCGGTGAGGCGGTTCGGCTTGAAGGAGATATTTGGGTCTGCAAACCACAGCCTTTTCACCCCCTGCTTCTTTATCCACTTGATTTCCTCCATGACTCTATCCACGGAGTGAAAACAAACCTTATGGTTGGAGGCAGGAGGCGTGTAGCAATAGATGCAGTTGTGAGGGCAGCCGCGAGACGTCAGCATGATCGCCTCGCTCATACCTGCATAGTCAAAAACATCATCCAGGTAAGGAGAGGGGTATTCATCAAGGTCGGCAAGGCCCTCCAGTGGCTCTGTGTCATAGACGGCCCCATCCGCGTCTTTGTAACTCACGCCCAGCAGGTTTGAAAACGGGGTTTTGTTCTGGATAGCATGGGCAATGCTTAGGAGAGTCACTTCACCCGAAGATCGACATATGTAGTCAATGTCCGGGAGCTCGGCAAGGGCTGCCGAGGGCATGAACGTCGCCTGCGGACCGCCAATGGCTACTTTGATGTTCTCGTCTACGGACTTGACCAGCCCGGCAAGGCCCATCACATAGAGCATGGTTCTCTGGTAGGCTGACAACCCGACGAGGGCCGGCTGAAAATCACTGATCAGCCGGCAAAGAGAGACACGTGAGGCGGACGTGTCCTGCCCGAGAGTCAAGACCTTAACCGTGAATCCCTTGGATTTGAGAAAGGAAGCGATATATCCCAGGGAGATGGGCGTTGAGGCCGGAGCAAAGGGATTTATTTCAATTAGAAGAACATTCACCAGGCCAATCTATAAGGAATAGGGGGGGTACGGTCAAGGGCAAAGATTTGGTGTTGCCCTGGACCGGGGACGTGTTATAAGGAATCGTCTTCTTCATAAAGACTCAGGAGCAGTAATCAACCAAATGCTTCAACACTTCTTCAAC
The DNA here is from genome assembly GCA_019309815.1 of Deltaproteobacteria bacterium. Taxonomy (GTDB): domain Bacteria; phylum Desulfobacterota; class Desulfobacteria; order Desulfobacterales. Next base: position 2,325 of record JAFDFO010000252.1, on the reverse strand, counting down.
CCATCATCTGTGGCTGTTGTCGGCGCCTCTCAAAACCCTCACAAAATCGGTTATGAGATCCTGGAAAACATCATCCAGTACAATTTTCGTGGTGCGGTCTACCCGATCAACCCTAAGGCCGACGAGATTCTGGGACAAAAGGCCTATCCGGACCTCATGTCAGTACCCGGCAAGATAGATCTTGCAGTGATCGTCGTGCCTCCAGCACTGGTGATGGACGTCGTAGAACAGTGCGGAGAGAAGGGGGTTGATTCGGTAATTATCATCACCGCCGGCTTCAAGGAGACCGGGCCGAAGGGTTCGCACCTCGAAGAGGCACTTGCTGTCCGGGCCAGGGCGTTGGGTATTCACGTGGTGGGCCCCAACTGTCTCGGCATCATCGACACAACAAGCTCCCTGAATGCATCTTTTGCAGAAGGCATGCCCCTTCCCGGTCACATTGGTTTCTTTTCCCAATCCGGCGCCATGTGTATTGCCATCCTGGACTGGGCTTTTGGACAAAATATCGGCTTCTCAAGGTTTGTAAGCCTTGGAAACAAGATGGACATCTCTGAAGTGGAGATCATGCTTTCCATGGAACGCGATGCGAACACGCGCGTAATTCTTGGGTACTCGGAGAGCATTGACAACGGGCCGCATTTCATGGAAGCCGCTCGCCGCGTTTGTCAGACCAAGCCGATTATCATCATCAAGTCAGGTACAACCAGCGCAGGGGCCAAGGCCGCGTCTTCACACACAGGGGCTTTGGCAGGCTCGGATAATGCCTATACTGCAGCTTTCAAGCAGTCCGGCGTCATACGTGCCAAGTCGATGCAGGACCTGTTTGGATACGCCATGGCTTTTGCCACGCAGCCCCTTCCAGAAGGCCCGAGTGTCGCCATCGTGACCAATTCCGGGGGCCCGGGCATCCTGGCAGCCGATGCCTGTGACAGGAGTTCGCTTCACCTGACGCCCATTCGAAAGGAGACAGCAGATCGTCTTCGAGAGTTTCTCCCGCCGACTGCCGCGGTTTATAATCCCGTAGACATCATCGGTGATGCCACAGAAGAAAGGTATGAGAAAACCCTTGAGGTGATCCTTCAGGACGACATGCTCCACAGTGTACTGATTCTTCTGGCCCCCACCGCCGCAGTCGACGCGGAGGCTGTTGCCTACAGCATTGTGAAACTGGCAAAGAACGCCGACAAACCGATAATCACGGTCTTCATGGGGGAAAGAGGTGTTAGGAGGGCTAGGAGAATTCTCCAAGACCATTCTATACCGTCTTATGAATACCCTGAAGATGCGATATCAGCAATGGATGCAATGGCATCCTATCGCCGCTGGCGCGAGAAACCTCCCAGACAATACAGGCATTTCAAAGGGGATACCGGCAAGGTCCGCCAAATTTTTTCCTCCATCATCAAGCAGCACCGGCATGATCTGATTGAGAGTGAAGCACGGGAAGTCCTGAGGGCTTACCAATTCAGACTTCCTGAGAACCGCATTGCTAAAACCACGAAGGAGGCCGTCCTGGCGGCATCCGAGATTGGGTATCCGGTCGTCATGAAGATTGCCTCTCCCGATGTACTCCACAAGAGCGATATGGGAGGCGTTCGCGTTGGAATTGAAAACGATGCTCAAGTGGAAGAAGCTTTTTTTGACATGACCTCCAGTATACGGCTCAGGCAGCCTGACGCACGGATCCTGGGCGTGATGGTCCAGGAAATGATACCGCAGGGCAAGGAAGTCATCCTCGGGATTACGCGGGACATGCAGTTTGGCCCGATGATTATGTTCGGCCTCGGGGGAATCTATGTGGAGGTCTTGAAAGATGTGTCGTTTCGCATCGCCCCGTTGAGCGTGGAAAGCGCTGATGCTATGATCCGCGAAATCCGGTCGTTTCCGCTCCTGCGGGGGGTGAGGGGGGAAGCACCTGCAGACATCGAAGCGATCCGGGATGCCTTGCTGAGATTGTCCCAAATCGCAATAGACTTTCCCGAAATCATCGAAGCCGACATCAATCCACTTCTGGTCTGCCCCGAAGGTCAGGGGGCAGTGGCCGTGGATGCCAGGTTTACGATACATGAGTAAAGAGAATTTAGAATGTAGAATGTTGAATGAAACGAATGCGGAGTGCGGAGTGCGGATTGCGGAATAAGAAACAACTATCTTTTAACTTTAGGCATTCTAGGCACTTTAGTACACTTTAGGCACTGTCTTTTGTACTTTAGGCACTAAACGCTAGGCAAACTGTTTGACCATAGATGATCGGGTTGAGTTAACGTTCTAGTAACTAGGAGAAAAGCGATGGTTTCCTTATATATCGGATCCACAAAGGGATAT
>JAFDFO010000251.1 GCA_019309815.1 Deltaproteobacteria bacterium | reverse complement strand
GCAGTCTGACCGCTCAGGGCAATGAGGTTAGGTTCGGCCAGGATCTTAATCAGCCCGTTTCCCTTAAGAAAGTCGACGACCCCGGTCACCTGCCCATAGGGGGCATTGAAACGAAAAGCCGCGTTTGCTGAAGCAGTATTTACCCCGATCGGTCCACCCGGCCTGAATATGCCGCCCGTATCACCGCCGCCGCCACCTGAATTGAGATCTGAGTCCCTCCAACTGGCAAGGGCCCCGATGACGCCTATGAAAAACTCCCCTTGAGAGTTGACCCAGTTAAAATTGATTCCAAAGCTCTTCACCACACTCCTGGAAATTTCAGCAATTGTCACTTCCAGCATGACCTGGTGGACCCCGGTCACCTGCATCAGGTTGACAATTTTTTGCTCCGTAGTCATTGCCCTGGCCAGGGCGAGAACTTCGGAGAGGTTTTCGCTGCTCGACACCATGCCTGAAAGGACAATGGAGTCGTGCGTGGCAAAGACGCGGATGTCTTTCTCGTCAGGCAAGATCTCATGAAGGTTTTCCTTCAGGCGCAAGACCCCGTACGTGACTTCAAGATCATACACACCGACAAGTCTCTCCCCGATCCACAATGTCAGGTTGGTCATCCCCGGCTTCTTTCCTTTGAGATAAATGAACTTCGGCCGAACTCCCTTGGCCATTCCCGGGATGAACAAAAAGTCTGCAATTTCCGGGGAAGCTATGGTTACGCGGACCTTCCCCGATTCTCGCACCGCCTCAGGGATCGGCAGGACAAATGACTTATCCACGACCAGTTCGAGTCTCTGTGGTTTTGTGGCGTCCTGTTGCACATCATCTACAGCAAAGGCCCTGGCAGAAAAGACCAACAGAACGACTGCAAGTCCAACAGCTACGGTTCCCTTTATCCAGAATCTTCTTGGCATGAGCATGGGTCCATTCCTCCCGGGTCATTAATATTGCTTTACGGTTCTGTTAAGCCCCTTGATTACTTCCAGTCTCAGACCCTTCCTCGGGGCAGGGGCTGCCCTGACGGGCGCCCTCCCAACCCCAACTCTCCTTGTAACCTCAGGTTTTGCAGTCCTGTCTGTGGGCACAATGGGGCGGTATTGCGCGAGCGTTTCCTGCATATTGGCACCCGTTGTCAACACGGTCGCGTTATCCGTTATGTTTCTGAGGGCAAACTGGAGGGTTCCCTGCGTGGAGGCAAGGGCCAGCCTTTCCCCTTCTTCCGGGGTGACTTCCAATGTGAAGGTGTCGACTGGCTGTGGCTTCCCTTTCTCGCTTCTTCCAAGTCGAGACCCGGTTGCCAGTACACGCACATTTTCAAAGACAATCTTATTCTTGCCGGATCCTTTCGTCCTCAACATGATATCCACGCGATTGCCCGGACGGATAAAGCCGGCTACGCCAAGGACTTTGCCTCCCTTCACGGTCACGGCCCTTTTTCCGGGTTTTATAAGGACCGCCACGCCGCCCACCTTCACACTCACAGGAGCTAATTTGGAATTCAGGATCAGCTCCTTGGGCCTCAGCGGCGTGAGCACCACCCTCCCAGCCACCTTTTTTGGATCAGAGAAGGCTCCGGGGGGGAGGGTTTCCTGAAGGAAAGAGGCAAATGCAATGACATCGCGATTCAGTCTGGTTCCTGCTGGAATCGCCACCTTTGCCACGGCAACCTTCCGGATCTTGAGGTCTTCCGTGACAGCCACGTCAGGAGTCACCCGTTTTTTTGTCCATCGGTACAAAATGAAACTGGCTGTCAAAGCCACCAACAGAGCCAATACGATAGGAATTACTGCCTTCCACCTTCCCATAGTGTGCCCCCTTTATTCTAATTCAAATAATCGGGTTGTACCCGGACAACTCCAACGAAATATATAATAGCGTCCCAAGAGCGATGGCTATACCATAGCACAACTTGGGTTTCTTTACATCTTCGGCAGCAGGAATCGGAATGAATTGTCGTGTGAATACAAATGTCTTCAGCGTCATAACGTGTCTCTCAACAAGTCCCCTGCGGAGTTGAGGCCTCAGTAGAATAAGCAACAAGGCGTAAATCCCGCCAATAATCGCAGAAAAAAGAAATGCCGTGAACACCCCTTTTGGACCAACAACGGCACCGATGGCTCCCATCAACTTGGCATCTCCTGCCCCCATGCCCCCCATGATATAAGGCACGATCAGCAGGCCAATGCCTGCAGCCAGACCTGTGGCAGCAAACAAGAACCCGTCAAGGCCGTTTGTCACCGAATGATAGATCACACCCATGCCCATGGTGGGGTAGGTAAGCAGATTGGGTATCTTCTGAACCCGGAGATCCTGGACTGCGGCCAGAATCAATATGGTGCAAAGCGCTATGGTTAAGAAAATGCTCATCATTTAAAATGAGACCTTACTTTCCGTATGTGGTTGCCGTTTGAAAATTACGCAAGTAATATTTATCTCACAAAAAGATGGCAATTACAAGAAAAAAACGTCTAAAAAGGCAACGCGCTAATTTGCTCAGCTTGGCTTCGCAAGCGTGTGTTCCTTACGACTGGTGCAAATATTCTCTTGTTTTTGTGAATTTCTGGGTTTCCTGAAACGGTAAGTGGTTGTAATTCGGATTGGCATTGCAGCACCTTCCGGGACTGAGGCTCCCGGGCAGACAAGTAGGAGAATCAGGTGAGGGAGTGGCGGACCCCCGCGGCGAGTCTTCACTCAGGGTGGTCATGGAAGGGGAGTGAACTAAGACCCAGCACCACCAGCATCGACAAGGCTGCTGGCCACGTTGTCATATGTCTCCGACACCTCGCCACCAACAAAATACAAGGCCGCAACAATAAAGACTGCAATAAGAGAGGCGATCAGGGCATATTCAATTGCCGTCACACCCTGTTCGTCTTTGAAAAACTTTATCAACTTTTCCATCTTCATCTCCTGAATCGGTCTGATTTGGGTGATCAAGTGAAGGCCCAGTTCGGAATCAAAGCCGGGGAGGCTGCATATCCGGGGTCGTATGCCGCACCTTCTTGGTGTTCTGTGGTGTCATGGGACGCGGGGCATTTCCACTGACGTGTGGAAATGCCCCGATTCATCGACGAATTCTCCGTCTTCGGAGTCGTTCCCTTTAGCTGGATCCAGCCCCTTGAAGCTCGGTTCCTATGTGGCTAAACGTTCCGGACAGTTCGGTGCCCACAAGCTTCAGGGCAATAATGATAACTACAGCGATCAGGGCAGCGATCAGGCCGTACTCAATCGCTGTTACACCGTCTTCGTCTTTAAAAAATCTGATGAGTTTTTCCATTTTCTTCTGCCTCCCTTACTCTATTATTGTTTTCTGAAAGTTTCCGGGCAAAATCTGCCCTGTGTTTTGAATAAATCTGGTTCATCTT
>JAFDFO010000069.1 GCA_019309815.1 Deltaproteobacteria bacterium | reverse complement strand
TGTGGATATGAACAACCGAATGAAGGAGAACAGATGAGCAAGAGAGACTACCTATTCACTTCTGAATCAGTGACCGAGGGGCACCCTGACAAGGTGGCTGATCAGATATCAGATTCCATCTTGGACGCTATTCTATCACAAGACCCAAAAGGCCGAGTCGCCTGCGAGACCCTCGCCACGACAGGTCTTGTTTTTATCGCTGGAGAGATCACCACCACCTGCTATGTGGACATGCCACAGATCGTTCGAGACACGGTTCGGGAGATTGGGTATAATTCTTCTACTATGGGTTTCGACTGGGAAACCTGTTCGGTAATTACCAGCATTGATCAGCAGTCCGCTGACATTTCACAAGGCGTGAATGGAAAGGGGCTTTTCAAGGAGCAAGGCGCCGGAGATCAGGGGATTATGTTTGGCTACGCATGTGACGAGACCCCGGAGCTGATGCCCATGCCAATATGTTATGCCCACAAGCTAGCAATGCACCTGGCAGAGGTGCGCAAGAACGGGACTTTGGACTTCCTTCGTCCGGACGGCAAAACCCAGGTCACAGTTGAATATGAAAATGGTAAACCCAAACGGGTGGAAACCATTGTTGTTGCGGCCCAGCACAGCCCGGACATCTCTTATGAGGCGCTGAAAGAAGCCATCGTCGAAGAGGTCATCAAGAAGACCATTCCAAAGAAAATGCTCGACAAGAACACTAATTACTTTATCAATTCTACAGGCCGCTTTGTAATCGGTGGCCCAATGGGCGATTGTGGACTGACCGGGCGCAAGATCATTGTGGATACGTACGGTGGTCAGGGGAGCCACGGTGGGGGCTGTTTCTCAGGTAAAGACCCCTCCAAAGTCGACCGCAGCGCTTCGTACATGGCAAGGCATATAGCAAAAAACATAGTGGCAGCCGGCTTGGCCTCAAAATGCGAATTCCAGCTTGCTTACTCCATCGGTGTGGCAGAGCCCGTGTCCGTCCTGATTGACACTTACGATACCGAAGCGATTCCCCGCAAGCGAATCCGCGACATCGTGATGGAGCTCTTCGACTTCAGACCTGCACCCATCATAGAATACTTGGACCTCCTCCGGCCCATCTACAAAAAGACGGCCTGCTACGGGCATTTTGGCCGCAATGATCCGGACTTCACGTGGGAAAAAACGAACATGGTCGATGTGATGGTGGAAAAAGCCGGCACAAAAAAGCCAAAGAAGAAAGCGGCCCGCGCTAAGAAGGGACGCTCAGGCAGCAATTAGCCATAAAAGAAATATCCGGTAGTTCGAAGTGAAAGGAAGATTTGAATGGGACATGACATTAAAGACCCAAAACTGGCAAAACATGGACGGCTGCGCATTGAGTGGGCCAAACAGAGCATGCCTGTTTTGAACCGAATCAAGGAGAGGTTTACAAAAGAGAAACCCCTAAAAGGGATTCGTATAGGGGCATGCCTTCACGTAACAACAGAGACTGCTGCTCTCATGGAAACGCTCAAGGCAGGCGGTGCCAGGGTAAGTCTCTGTGCTTCGAATCCACTGAGCACACAAGATGATGTCGCAGCCTCACTAGTGAAGCATGACAAGGTTCCGGTCTTTGCCATCAAGGGAGAAGACAACAAAGTATACTATGATCACATAAATGCGGTCCTTGACCTGAAGCCGATGTTCACTATGGATGACGGAGCCGACTTGGTTTCAATACTTCACTCGGAACGGAGTGAACTCTTGTCCCTTGTAAAGGGTGGAACGGAAGAGACGACAACAGGGATCATCCGTCTACGAAGCATGGCGGCTGCCGGTGTGCTCAAATACCCTATCATCGCGGTGAACGACGCCAACACCAAACATCTCTTTGACAATCGATACGGCACCGGACAGAGTACCATTGACGGAATCATCCGGGCAACGAATCGTCTCCTTGCCGGCTCCCGATTTGTGGTCTGTGGCTACGGTTGGTGCGGCCGAGGCGTTGCCATGCGGGCTCGAGGTATGGGAGCCAATGTGATTGTGACGGAAGTCGATCCATTGAAAGCTCTTGAGGCCGTCATGGACGGTTTTTCTGTGATGCCTATCAAAGAAGCCGCTCGAATCGGGGACATATTCTGCACACTGACCGGTAATGTCAACGTGATCGGCAAAGCGCATTTCAGGGTCATGAAAGATGGTGCTATCGTTTGTAATTCCGGGCATTTCAATGTAGAGCTCGACTTGCCTGGACTCCAGAGTATGACCAAGAGCAAAAGGCAGATCCGTCCCTTCACCATGGAATATGTCTTAAAGAACGGCAAGAGGATCAATGTGCTGGGAGACGGCCGCTTGATCAATCTTGCAGCAGCAGAGGGGCATCCTTCCAGCGTTATGGATATGAGCTTTGCAAACCAGGTCCTTTCCATCGAGTACATGGTAAAGAGAAAAAAGACGCTTCCCGTTGAGGTTTACCCGGTTCCAGCAGTCATCGATGAAATGATCGCCAAGGACAAGCTGGCAACTATGAATATCAGCATTGACATCCTGACGCGTGAGCAGAAGAAATACCTGGCCTCATGGGAAATGGGGACGTAAGCGGAAGAGTGTAGATCTTTCTAAAGGACCACTGTTGGAGTGTTGGAGTACTGGAATTATGGGTAACAACAGCCTCACGTGAGGCTTGCGGCCCAGGGCGTCCGGGGAGAAGCTTTTCTCCTTACGCCTTTAACCTTGCGCCAGTGCGTAGTGCTCCATCAGTGCAACAGTTCGATTGGCGCAAAGCCCCTAACCTCAGTAGGACCACATGACCAGTTGGGTTCAGGCCATTGGAAGACGCACGATCGTCCGCGTCAACCACTTGCTCGACCTCTTCGCATTCATCGGCCGCATTTCAGGCCTGCTCTTCAGACTACACCGGACCGGCCGCAGGATAATCCTTCAATTCACCTCCGAGCAGATTTTTTTCACAGCTATAGAGGCCCTGCCCATAGTCATATTCGTTGCACTCATTACGGGTAGTATGATTGTCATACAACTCACCCGGCAGTTTTCCACGGTTGAGGGCAGATATATACTGGGAGAGCTGATCGTAATCCTTATCGTTCGGGAACTGGGTCCTCTCTTCACTGCCCTGATCGTCATTTTGCGCACTGCTGTTGCCGTGACCATAGAAACAAGCTATATGTCGGTCTTGGGGGAAATCGAAGCACTCGAGATGCAGGGCATCGACCCTATTCACGTCATATGTCTTCCCCGACTCATCGGCATCACGGTAGCCATATTGTGTCTGTTTTTCGTCTTTGATATGGTTGCCATACTAGGCGGATATGCCGTCGCTTGGACCGTTACCGGCGTTCCGGTGGAAAACTTCCTCGAGGAACTGGGCAAGGCCTTGTCTCAAACTGATATTACGGTTGGGATTGTAAAGGGTATATTCTTTGGATTTATCATCACGGGGACATCCCTTTACCGAGGGTTCCATGCAGAGAAGTCCTTCACAGAAATCCCGCAGGAAGCCTCCAAGGCAGCAATTGACTGTCTCATGTATTGTGTTTCTATTAACGTTATTATCTCGGTTATCTTCTATCTCTGACAAAACTGGAGTATTGGAGCAGCCCACATGGAGTACTGGAGTGATGGAGTGATGGAGTAATGGTTAAGAAAAACCATGAGGGGATCTTTATTTCTTGTTCCAGTACTCCAATACTCCAGTACTCCGCCTCGGAGTCAGAACCGCATTTCGGAGTTCTTGAATCGTGGCTGACGAGCTAATAAGACTCTCGGATTATACACTCAAAGCGCTTGTCAGTGGAAATGTGCTGAGAGACTTTAACCTGGTTTTCTCAAAGGGAGATGCATTTTCAATTGTAACGGACTCACCTGATGATGCGCACCACCTTTTGAGGGGCATAGCCACGCTTGAGCCCCCACAGAGCGGCCGGTTCTTTTACAAAGGTGAGGCTGTCGATTTCTCGGACTACAGAAACCTGCTCCGTCATAAACGGAAGATAGGCTACATTGCCTCAGATGCAACTCTTGTGACAAATCGTTCCCTGCGTGACAACCTCATGCTGATGAGGTATTATTTTGAAGACTCCATTTCAATTGAGATGTCCGAATCGCTCAGTGACCTTTGCACGCTTTTTGGACTGGACAAAAGGCTCGATCTCAAACCGCATCAACTCGATCCTGAAGAACACAGGGTTTCTGTAATCGTACGAGAGCTGTCGAAGGGTCCTGAGATCCTCTTGGTTGAAAGACCCAGGGTCTTTCTCAGGACGAAGTACTTTGAGGCCCTGAAAGACATCTTGAGGGATTTGATTAAGAAGGATCTCGTCCTGGTATTCTCTGAAACCGACAAGGCCTTCACCAACGAATTTGCCAACAAGATAATAGCAATCCATCAAGGAAAGGTGACCTCCTTTTCTTCCGACAGTAAGCACGTTCAGCGCAAGGGAACCTCTGCTGAAGGGGGGGGCGAGTCGAAAGCCAATGCAAATAAGTTTTGACGTAAAAGAGAAAATCGTTGGCGCCTTCATGGTCGGTGTGGTGATCCTTCTCCTGACCATTGTCGTCATGATCGGGAGAGGAAAAGACTGGTTCAGATCTTATGTAACCTATTACACCGTGTTCGATCAGGCTTACAACCTCAATGAAAATGCACGGGTCACACTCTTCAAGGCCGACATAGGCAAGGTGAGAACCGTCAAACTCGAGGGCAACAAGGTCAGAGTTGAATTGGGCATCCTCCAGCACTATGCGCAGCGAATCAGAATGGACTCTGTGGCTACTGTCGAAAGTCCTACCTTGATAGGATCCGAATACGTATCCATAACGCCAGGGTCACCTGATGCACCCGCGGTTCCAAAGCATGGGACCATCCCGTCAAAGGAAAAAAAGGATCTCATGGCGCAGCTGCAAATTGAAAAGACTACCGAGTTGGTCGTGGAGACTATTGAGCGAATCTCTGAAATTGTGGAACATGTGGCTGACCCGGAAGGACCGCTTTATGCGTCCTTGGACAGCATGGAAAAAACACTGGCGAATATAGAAGTGATTACCCGCGGAATAAAAGAGGGGAAAGGGACCGCAGGCAGCATCATACGTTCCGAGGAATTACTGCAAACTGTATACGAACAACTCAACCAGTTGAACACTATCCTTCAGAATGTTGAAGATGCCACTGCAAAGACCCCTGAAATCATGAATGATGTTAAGCAGAGCATGATCATGATAAATCAGATCCTGACCAACATTGAGAAAGGGAGTAAAGACGTTCCCGCCCTCACACAGACGACGAAAGAAGGGATAAGAGAAGTAAGGGATGGCGTGGAGGAAGTAGATAAGGTCGTACAATCTGTCCAGAAGAGCTTTCTTATCCGGTCCAACCTGCCTCCCGAGCCTGAGGAGGGTAAAGACATCGATACGGGATTGAGAAGATGAGAGTGTTGACCCTGAGCGTGATCATTGTTCTTTCACCCCTTCTATTTGCCTGTGCATCGGGTAAAACTAAAAAAGAGAGTCCCCCGCACGTGAGCAGCGGTGCCAGGGAAATGCAGAAGGGTCTTGAGTGGTACCAGAAGGGCTGTTACGAAAAATCACTTGAATACTTATTCAGGGCTTATGACCTTTACTCTGCCTCTGATGCGTTGGACGGAGTGGCGATGAGCCTGAACAATATTGGGACGATCTTCAGGATTATGGGGGAGTACGAAAAGGCGATCTCTTTTCTGGACGAATCCTACGCGATATATTCTGACCTGAACAACCAAGAAGGGGCTTTACGGGCCCTTTCGAACAAGGCGGCTGCCCTGATCGATGCGGGAGCGCTGGGCGAAGCAGAACAGGTACTGCAGTCGGCTATGCAGGAGTTGCCCTCGGCGGGAAACAAGCGGTTGCCCACGCCGCTGCTACAGAATCAGGGCGTTCTGCTGACCAAAAAGGGGTCTTTTGATGCCGCGGAAGAGGTACTTGACACGTGTCTGAATCAGGCGGACAGCCTTGATCCCTCAGGGATGGCTTCATTGCACTTCGCATTCGGGAACTTGATGCTCAAGACCGACAGGCCGTCTGAAGCGATCGTCTCGTTTGAAAAGGCCCTGTTTATCGACCGCGAACTCGGCTTCTATAACGGTATGGCAGACGATCTGTTCTCCATGGGCCAGGCATATCTCAAGCTCGGCAAGGAACAAAAGGCCGTAGCAACCTGGAAGCGAAGTGCCAAGATCTATGCCCTGATCAACCAAGCCACAGAGCTTCAACAAACCATGGAGCATTTGAGGGAGACCGCACAAAGGGCCGGTATAGATATCTCGGTCACAGAGTCTTTCGTCGAAAGGTGGCAGGAGGGCAGACTCTACGAAAGTCCGTGTGAGAACTAGGGTGGTGTCTCATAAATAACTTTCATTATTTTAAAAATAGCCCAGACTCCCAAAGACAATCCTGTAAATCCGTACTGTTCTTAAGGCGCAAGCCGCAAATTCGAATATCGAATATCGAAACAATTCCGTACTGTTTTCAAGGCGAAGCCGCAATGACCAAAATTCAAATGACCGAAACACGAACATAACAACACCGGCTTAACCATAACGGTTTTGGTCATTAGAACATTCGGATTTCGAATTTGTGAGGTCCGTCTTAGGGGCTTCTATACGACCTTTGAGATCATACAAGTTGTTTGTGAGACACAGCACTGAAGCTCATCTCAAGACGGTTTTCTCCCCCTCTGGTAGGCACTCAGGATGCTCGCAGCCGCTTCCTCGACTGCTTTGTCAGAAATGTCCAAGATCCGCCAGCGCCCGTTCTCTTTGAAAACCCTCGTGCATCTTTCCGCTTTATGTTTCACTGCAAAGATAATCCCCTCAATCCGGCGGTACCAGTCTTCGTCTAAAAGCTTGATTTCCGCGAACTTATGTGTTACCGAACATGTTTCCAGATACCATAGGTATCCTTGCACAATTGTCCTTCGGATAAATCCTGTTAGAAAGGAGTTTCGTTGATGAAAAGAAGCCCTAAGTACGTCTATTTCTTTGGTGGAGGCAGGGCAGACGGTCGTGCCGCCATGAAAAATCTTCTGGGTGGAAAGGGTGCTAACATAGCCGAAATGGTGAACCTGGGCATGCCCGTGCCCCCGGGATTCACGATTACTACCGATGCCTGCAACGAGTTTTTCAACAGCGGAGCAAAACATCCCCCCGGCCTGAAGAAACAAGCCAGTGCAGCCCTCGCCAGGGTTGAAAAATTGATGGACCAGAAATTCGGTGATCCAAAAAACCCCCTCCTTCTTAGTGTGCGTTCCGGCGCGCGTGCCTCCATGCCCGGCATGATGGAAACTGTCCTGAACATTGGATTAACCTCAAAAACCATACCCACCCTGATAAAGAAGACCGGCAACCCCCGCTTCGTTTACGACGCCTACCGCCGCCTCATTGCCATGTACTCGGACGTAGTCATGGAAAAGGCTGCCGGAAGGGAGCCTGAGGAAGGAAAAGGGATCAGGGCACAACTGGAAGGGTTGATAAACAAAGTCAAGGCGAAGAAAGGATATAAGACAGATTTGGATCTCACGGCAGAGGATTGGAAGAGCCTCTGTACCCAGTTCAAGAAGACTGTGAAAAAGGTCCTTGGCAAGCCTTTTCCGGACAATCCCATGGATCAGCTTTGGGGATCCATCGATGCCGTCTTTCTCTCCTGGTTTGGCAAGCGCGCTGTAGCCTACCGACGAATCGAAAGACTCCCCGATGATTGGGGAACAGCCGTCAGTGTTCAAACCATGGTCTTTGGCAACATGGGAGATGACTGTGCAACCGGCGTTGCCTTCACCCGCAACCCGGCCACAGGTGATAACAACTTCTATGGAGAATGGCTGATCAACGCGCAAGGGGAAGATGTGGTTGCCGGTATACGCACCCCGTTTGCGATCAACAAAGTCTCCAGGGTGGACCAGAATCGACACCTCCCCACCCTCGAGGAGACGATGCCCGGCCTCTATAAGCAACTCAACGCGATCAGGCGTAGGTTGGATGCGCACTACAAGGACATGCAGGACATCGAGTTTACCATTCAAGACGACACGCTCTATATGCTCCAGACCCGGGTCGGAAAACGGAACGGTCCGGCAGCGATTAAGATGGCCGTGGACATGGTGAAGGAAAGACTGATCTCAAAGGAGATGGCCGTTTCCCGAGTAAGGCCGGAACAACTCGACGAACTGCTTCATCCGATGATAGACATAAAGGCTGAAAAGACGGCACGTAAGCTGGGCGCTGGACTGCCTGCCGGGCCGGGTGGCGCCATCGGCCAAATCGTCCTGACAGCGGACAAGGCAGAAGAACTCGGCACAAAGGGTGAGCAAGTCATCCTGGTTCGTGACGAAACCTCCCCCGAGGATGTTCACGGCATGAAGCCCGCCCAGGCGATTCTCACGTCCAAGGGCGGGATGACCAGCCATGCAGCCTTGGTTGCAAGGGGTTGGGGCAAGTGTTGTATTGTTGGTTGCAGCGACATTACCCATATTGATATGAAGAAAAAAACGGTGGACTTTGCCGGCAAGGTCCTGAAGGAGGGCGACTGGATCACCATGAACGGGACCAAGGGTATCGCTTACCAGGGCAAACTTCCGCTGACAGCCTCCGATCCGGAGAAGAACCCGAGTTACAAGAAGCTCATGACGTGGGCGGATCAAATACGAACCATCAACGTTCGCACGAACGCCGACACGCCCGAGGACTCCAAGGTGGCCATCGCACTGGGTGCGGAGGGCATTGGTTTGGCAAGAACGGAGCACATGTTCTTTGGAGATCGCATCTGGGCCATGCGTGAGATGATCATGGCCGCCGATCTGGAAGGGCGGGAAAAGGCCCTGCGCAAGCTATTGCCCATGCAGCGAAGGGATTTCTACGGGATTTTCAAGGCCATGGCAGGTCGACCTGTCACCATCAGGCTGCTCGACCCCCCGCTCCATGAGTTTGTTCCCCATGAAAAGCCCGCCCAGAAAGAAATGGCCACCCGCCTGGGCATTCCGCTAAAGGCCGTGGCCACTAAGGTCGATTTTCTATCTGAGTTCAACCCGATGCTCGGCCATCGGGGTTGCCGACTCGGGGTCACCTATCCGGAGATTACGGCGATGCAGGCCCGGGCAATTTTTGAGGCCGTAGCCAAATGCCGGAAAGAGAAGATCAGGGTCTCTCCGGAGATCATGGTCCCCTTGGTTGGAACCACGGAAGAGTTCAAAGATCAAAAGGTAATCATCGACATCGTAGCCCAGGAAGTCATGAGAACGAAGAAGGTAAAATTCAATTATCTGGTGGGAACCATGATTGAGATCCCGCGGGCCGTTCTGGTAGCCGACAAAATTGCTGAAGACGCAGAGTTTTTCTCATTCGGCACCAACGATCTGACCCAAATGGTCTTTGGGTATTCCCGTGACGATGCGGGTACTTTTTTGCCCGATTACGTGCAGAAGAAGATTCTGGCAGACGATCCATTCCAGACAATTGATCAGGACGGGGTTGGAGAACTCATGGAAATAGCTATCAAAAGAGGCCGCTCGGTGCGCAAAGATCTCAAAATCGGTATCTGCGGCGAGCACGGTGGAGAGCCCAGCTCGGTGATTTTTTGCCACAACATCGGACTCGATTACGTGAGCTGTTCGCCTTTCCGCGTGCCGATTGCCAGGCTGGCAGCCGCTCACGCCGCCCTCGCTGACAAGAAGAAAAAGA
>JAFDFO010000068.1 GCA_019309815.1 Deltaproteobacteria bacterium | reverse complement strand
TGATATTCTGAGAATGATAACATGGCACCGGGCAGTGCATAAGTAAATGGGGTAAATACCCCATTTTAGTGCGAAAAGGACCGTATTTTTGTAGACTTGCGCCTGGTGTGTGCTGCTTTCTATCGAGACCGGTTGGATTTATAGTGGTTGATCAGCTCATTTGTTGAAGAATCATGGGAGGTTATCCGGTCGTTCCCTTCAAGCTCGGGCAGGATCACCTTGGCAAGTTGCTTACCTAATTCCACTCCCCACTGATCAAAGGAGTTGATATCCCAAATGACTCCCTGCACAAAGATCTTGTGCTCATAGAGAGCAATCAGGGCACCCAAAGTCCTGGGATCCAGTTTCTTGAACAGGATCGAGTTTGTCGGTCGGTTCCCTTTGAACACCTTGTGGGGCAACAACGTTTCGACCGTGCCAGGGTCCACGCCACTATCAAGTAATTCAGAACGCGCTTCATCCTCGGTCTTGCCCTTCATCAATGCCTCGGTCTGGGCAAAGTAGTTAGACAACAAGATCTCGTGATGCTTGCCGAGCGGGTTCTGACTATCAATGGGCGCAAGAAAATCTGCCGGGATGAGTTTGGTACCCTGATGGATGAGCTGATAGAAAGCATGCTGGCCGTTTGTGCCAGGTTCCCCCCAAACGATTGGACCTGTTGAATAATCGACCTGTTTTCCCTGGCGGTCTACCCCCTTGCCGTTGCTCTCCATGTCACCCTGCTGAAAATAGGCAGGGAAGCGATGCAAGTACTGATCATACGGAAGAATGGCGTGGGTTTGGGCGTTGAAAAAATTATTGTACCATACCCCTAGTAATCCCAACACCACGGGCATATTCTTGTCCAGGGGTGCCGTGCGAAAGTGTTCATCCATTTCATGAGCACCGGCAAGCATGGATTCGAAGTTCTCCATGTCGATATACAGGGCAATAGATAAACCAATGGCACTCCAGAGGGAGTATCTACCCCCAACCCAATCCCAGAACTCGAACATGTTTTCCGTGTCTATGCCGAATCGACTCACCTCTTCCGCATTGGTAGAGACTGCAACAAAATGCTTTGCCACCGCGGACTCATCGCCCGCTTTGTTGAGGAACCAGTCCCGAGCGCTGTGCGCATTGGTGAGCGTCTCCTGGGTCGTAAACGTCTTTGAAGCAATGACGAAAAGGGTGGTTTCCGGGTCTAACGTCTTAAGTGTCTCTACCAAATGGGTCCCATCGATATTTGAAACAAAGTGAGGGGTCAGGCCGGGTTTCCCATACGGCTTCAACGCCTCCGTGGCCATCACCGGGCCTAGATCTGAACCACCAATGCCGATGTTGACGATGTCCGTGACGACTTTGCCGGTATACCCCTTCCAATCCCCGTCACGAACCCTTTCGCAGAACCGTGCCATTTTTTCCAGCACGGCATTCACACCAGGCATCACGTCTTCACCGTCCACGTAAATGGGCCGGTTGGAACGGTTACGCAGTGCAACGTGCAAAACGGCTCGGTTCTCCGTGACGTTGATTTTATCGCCCGCAAACATTTTCTCTACGTGCCCGACTACATCCGCCTGGGTGGCCAAGTCCAAAAGCAAAGAGATAGTTTCTTCGGTAATACGGTTCTTTGAATAGTCCACCAGGATGTTATCCAACATCAGGGAAAACTTTTCGAAGCGCTGCGGGTCCTGTTGGAATAGGTCCCTAAGATGAACCTCTTTTATCTTCTCATAGTGCGCTTCCAGAGCCTTCCATGCGGATGATTGTGCAAGTGCTGACATCTTCTTTTTTCCTTTGCCTCTTTTGCAGGTTTGATTGACGTGCTTTATTAACGGTTGCCACAATAGCAATTTGCTGCCGTCCTGACAAGCCCACCCACTCCTTGACAGGCAATCTGTTGTGCCTGGTTTAGGTCATTATGGGCAACGGAAACCCAAACCGAAGAAACTAAAAAAAAAGACTATCACGCCTCAGTATAAGGCGCAGCCGCAAAACACGAAAGGGACGAAAACACGAAAGGAACATATTGTTTTCAAGGCGCAGCCGCAAAACACGAAAACCTTATTATTCTTTGTATTTCGTGCCTTTGTTTTCTTTTCGTGCTTTCGTGATAATTCTTTCCCTTCTCAACGAAGGTTGGGATAGTGGCGGGCGAGGGTGTGTGGGGAGGCGCCCAGGCAGTATCTCAAAATGAGAGAATAGTTTCTGAGCGTGGTGTAGATCGGATTCTCTTTCCGCCAGCGCCGGGCTGATGTTTGTACGAAGCCCCGCGCCATTTTGAAGCCTCCGATTCGATTCAAACACCGCACCAGGTCTACATCTTCCATGATCGGCCAGTCTTTGAATCCGCCGGCAAGGAAGTAGGCCGACCGCCTTACAAAGAGGGCTTGGTCACCGTATGGCACTTTCAAGAGACGGGATCGCATGTTGGCCATCAAGGCGATAAGGTTCAATGCTGGTGTGGGAGGATGAATCTGCAGAGAGAAGGCACCGAACACAATACCTGGGTTGGTCAGGGCGTGATGAATAAGACGTTGAAATCCGACAGGGAGTTGGGTGTCGGCATGGAGAAAAATGAATATATCACCTTGCGATTCCCGTGCCCCAAGGTGTTGCTGAAAACCGCGTCCTGCCCGGGAAACAAGAACGTGGGAAGTGTGTTCACGGGCCACCTCCACGGTGCCGTCCTGGCTGCCACCGTCCACAACAATGATCTCCGCAGGGCAGGCCTTGAGGGCCGTGAGGGTGTGACCCAGTACTTCAGCTTCGTCAAGCGCCGGGATGATGATCGACAGCACAATTTGCTCCCATTAGTTCGTAGTCTTCATCCTGGGGAATAATATTGCCCTGAAAACCATATTATGCGAGACTCGAGTCCAATGTTGCCATCGGAGAAACAGACCCTGGCGCAAAGAGAAAGGAGACAAGGAATGCAAGAGCCCGTTATGATTTACACCCTTAGCACCTGCGGCCACTGCAAGGCTACCAAAAAGTTCTTAACCGATTGTGCCGTGAAATATGAATTCACGGATGTCGACTTGCTTGATGGAGAGGAACGGAAGGCCATTCTCGAAGACGTCAAAAAATGGAATCCAAGATGTTCTTTTCCCACAATCATTATCGGCGATAAGGTCGTCGTAGGACACAGAGAAGACGAGATCAGGGAGGCCCTTGGCTTATGAATGAAGCACAGAAATTATATGAGATGTTGAAGAAGGTTCAAGAACCTAAAGGATACTACTTCAGCAAAAACAAAGAACGGGTCATGGAACTCCTCGAGGCCCTCCTCGTCAACAAGGAGCGTTATGGCTACATGTGCTGTCCATGCAGGCTAGCCTCCGGGGACCGCGAATCGGACAAAGACATCGTGTGCCCTTGCGAGTACCGCGCTCCCGACGTGGAAGAATATGGGAGTTGTTACTGCACCCTCTATGTTTCTCAGGCTTGGAATGAGGTGAAGGTTCCTCAGGTATATGTGCCGGAGAGAAGGCCGGTAGAAAAAATGTTTTAGGAATTAGACGGTTCCTTTTCCGAGCCCAGCACCAGACTTTCGTTACCTCTATACAAGAATTCATCTAGAGAGAAAAAACATGCAATCAAGATATCTTTGGGTACTTGTGACTGTTTTCCTGCTCCCTTTCTTTTTGACCTCAAATTCTGCGTCAGCCGAGCCCAGAATTAAGGTGCAACCTATAGACACGGCGGGCATTAACAAGATCGTAAAGGAGAGTGAAGGAGCGGTGATGGTAGTCCTGGCCGCGTGGTGTTTTCCCTGCCGACAAGAGTTGCCCACGTTAGTCAAACTACATGACAAGTATAAGAGTCAGGGTCTTGAAATGGTCGGGATCAGTGTTGACATTGGCGGTCCTTCCATGATTCAGCCGGTTCTAGATAAGGCCCATGTGAACTTTCCGGTCTATTGGGCCGGAGAGGAAGCTGTTCGGGCGCTTGACATCCGCGCCATCCCCCTGCTCTTCCTGGTCAAGGATGGCGAGGTCGTTCAAGAGATCATGGGAAAGCAATCCGAGGCTTTTCTGGAAAAGAAGATTACTCAGTTGCTGGAGAAGTCTGACCCTCCGCCGTCCGGTGAAGATCAAAAGGAGCCTGATAACGAAGTCAAGTAGAGGGGGTGTACCATGACCACGATCAAGATAAAGGGAATGACCTGTAGCCACTGTGTCATGGCGGTAACGAAAGCTCTCAATGGGATTGAAGGCATCCAGAAAGTCAATGTGGACCTATCAGAAGGAGAGGCCACATTTGAAGAGGTGCAACCTGTCGACATGAGTATTGTGAAGGAGGGCGTCAAAAAGGCGGGCTACGAAGTCATATAGAAGCCATTTCAAAACCTCGGATCGTGGCCGCGGTTTTGAAATGGCTTCTAATCAGGTGACACTCAACGTTCGCGGCATGACGTGCGCTGCCTGTGTTCGGCGTGTGGAGCAAGGGCTCGAGAGTCTTGGTGGCGTCCATACCGCTGCCGTCAATTTTGCGACAGAAAAGGCTACGGTGATGTACGACCGTGCCGTTACCGATGTCGAGACGATTACGGCCAAGGTCAAAGACCTCGGATATGATGTCGTGGATTGGGAAGAATCTCCCGGGGCTGGCCTGCAGAAAACCACGATTTCGGTTGGGGGCATGACGTGCGCTGCCTGTGTTCGGCGCGTGGAGTCAGCCCTGGAATCCGTTGACGGGGCCGTAGAAGCGGCCGTCAACCTCTCCACTGGAAAGGCCACGGTCACCCATGGCCCGGACTGGGCCGGGGTCGAAGCATTGCAGAAGGTCGTTTCCGAAACAGGGTATGAGTTCCTGGGCGTTTCCGACCCAACTCTGGAAGACCCTGTAGAAACAGCCCGGAAAAAAGAAGTTGCAGAACTAAGAACAAAGTTCGTCGTAGGGGCAATTCTGAGTGCCGTCATCTTTGCGGGCTCCATGCAGCACTGGTTTCCTTTCCTGAAGTCCATCCCCAGACAAACCATACTTTTTTGCCTTTTTGTGCTCACAACGCCCGTGGTCTTTTGGGTTGGAGGCCAGTTCTTCTCAGGGGCCATCAAAGCAGCCAGACAGAAAACTACCGACATGAATACCCTTGTAGCTGTGGGAGCCCTGTCGGCCTACCTCTATTCGACCCTGGCTACCTTCCTGCCGCAGCTTTTCACCGGTGCGGGGGTCGTGCCCCATGTCTATTTTGATGGTGCTGCCATGATCATCACCCTCATACTCCTGGGACGTTTGCTTGAGGCCAAAGCCAAAGGGAGAACCTCCATGGCGATCAAACGTCTCCTGGGCCTCAAACCGAAAACAGCGAGGGTTATCCGAGATGGCAAGGAGGAGGACATTCCTGTCGAAGCCGTAATGAAGGGGGACACCATCCTGGTGAGGCCTGGTGAAAAGATTCCGACCGACGGGGTTGTGGCTTCGGGATCATCTTCGGTTGACGAAGCCATGCTCACAGGAGAAAGCATTCCCGTCGCAAAGGAGACAGGCAGTGAGGTCTTCGCAGCTACCTTGAACAAGACCGGGAGCTTCACTTTCCGAGCTACAAAGGTAGGGGCCGAAACCGCCCTGGCTCAGATTGTTCGTCTGGTTGAGGAGGCCCAGGGGTCCAAGGCACCCATTCAGCGCGTTGCGGACAGGGTGGCATCCATCTTTGTCCCTGTTGTACTGGCTATAGGCATTCTCACGTTCATCATCTGGTATTTTCTTGTTCCCAACCCCACCTTCAGCCGTGCTCTCCTGAATTTTGTGTCGGTCCTCATCATTGCCTGTCCCTGTGCAATGGGGCTGGCAACACCCACGGCTGTGATGGTGGGTACGGGATTGGGAGCGGAGAACGGAATCCTCATTAAAGGGGGCGAAAGTCTGGAAAAGGCCTACAAACTGACCACGATTGTTTTTGACAAAACCGGCACCTTGACCAAAGGAGAACCCGAGGTCACGGACGTATTCACAGCAGAAGGCATAGCCGAACATGATTTCCTGAAAGCAGTTGTCTCTGTTGAAGCGGTGTCAGAACACCCGTTGGCTCAAGCGATCCTTGAGAAGGGCCGTCAGAATCAGCTGAGCCCTGATCCTGTAGAGGACTTTGAGGCCCTGTCAGGCCTTGGGGCCCGGGCTGTGGTGAATGGAAATCCATACCTGGTAGGCAACCTGCGGCTTATGGAAAAAGAGGCCGTGAAGATGAACGGCTTTGACCAGAGGGCGCACAGACTCGCCGGCGAGGCAAAGACTTGTATCCTTGTGGCAACAGAAGGCCGGGTTGTCGGCCTCATTGCTGTTTCCGACATGCCTAAGGCATCGGCAAGGGAAACGGTTTCTAATCTGAAAGAAATGGGGCTGCGTGTGGCCATGATCACCGGAGACAATGAAAAAACAGCCCGTGCTGTTGCCGACGCAGTCAACATTGATCAAGTACTCGCCGAGGTGCTGCCCGGTGACAAGGTCGACGAAATAAAGCGGTTGCAGGCAGGGGGCCAGGTTGTGGCCATGGTGGGAGACGGGATCAACGATGCACCTGCCCTGTCGACAGCGGATATTGGCATTGCTATCGGCGCAGGTACGGACGTGGCCGTGGAGGCAAGCGACATCACGCTTATTAAGGACGATTTACGATCGGTGCCCGCAGCGATCAGGCTCTCATTTCAGACAATGAGAGTCATCAAACAGAATCTTTTCTGGGCGTTCTTTTACAATAGCCTGGGAATTCCTGTTGCTGCCGGGGTTTTGTATCCTTTCTTTGGAATTTTTCTGAGTCCGGTCTTTGCGGCCGCTGCCATGGCTATGAGCTCGGTCTCTGTGGTGACCAATTCGCTCCGCCTGCGCAAATTTCGACTTGCTTAAATTGGGCATTCATGTTGATTTGTCATGTTTAATTATGACATCAGCTGTTTTTCGTAAGGGGTGATATCCTTTCATGTTTGTTCTTGGTCTTCAGGGGAGCCCGCGTCTCAAGGGAAACACCAGCATTTTGCTCTCCGCATTCATGGATGAAGCCGAAAGGCTCGGGGCACATGTACATCGTCTGCACGCAAGCCTAGTGAAAGTTGCCCCTTGTATAGAATGCGGCAACTGTGAAGAAAAGGGATTTTGTGCTGTTGATGACGAGATGCAGCAGATATTTCCAATGCTTCGTCAGGCTGACATCATCGTGATGGCTACCCCGGTCTTCTTCTATGGTCCCACGGCCCAGTTGAAGTCCCTCATCGACCGATCTCAAACCCTTTGGGCCAGGAAATACGTACACAAGCTCGTTGACCCCGGAAGGAAATGGCGGCGCGGTCTGCTGTTTTCTGTGGGCGCAACAAAAGGGCAAAACCTCTTTGACGGCGTGGAACTGACAGCCAAGTACTTCTTTGATGCAGTCGGCGCAAGCTTTGGTGGAAGCCTCCTCTACAGAAAGATCGAAAAGGCAGGAGAGATATCTGACCACTCCACAGCACTTGAGGATGCAAGGGCAATGGCAAAGGAGTCTGTGACGCCTTTTTTGAACAGGAAGAAGGTTCTCTTCGTCTGCACGGAAAACGCCTGCAGGAGTCAAATGGCCGGTGCTTTTACTCAGTACTATGCCGGGGACAAGATCGAGGTTGAAAGCGGCGGGAGCGCACCCGCCGAAGAGATCAATGCTGTTATGGAACAGGTCATGGCAGAAAAAGGGATAGATGTGGCCTATCGAAGGCCGAAGTTCATCGAGGATGCTGTCCGTCATGGGACACCGGAGTTAGTCATCTCCATGGGCTGTGAAGTCGCATGTCCCGCCTTTCCGGGTGCGACGCATCAGGACTGGGATTTGCAGGACCCTGCCGGGAAATCGATCGAAGTCATGCGTGGGGTAAGGGATGAGGTAGAGGGAAGGGTTAGAAGACTAATAGAGGAACTCGCAGGAAGAGGTGAGTTATGAAGTGTGACTATTTTGCCGCGCTCTATGACGTGGCTCGAGTTATCAATGCTTCTTTGGATCCGTGCCGGGTCTTGGAAGAGATTGTCAGATCTTTGGCCAAGGCCCTGGACGTTAAGGCTTGCTCCATCAAGCTGCTAGATACACGAAGGAAGACGCTTCGCTTGGGGGCGCTCCATGGACTATCCGACGGTTGCGTTTGTAAAGGCCCCATTTTGGTCAAAGAGAGCCAGGCCGATCGGAGAGCCCTCAAAGGCAAGATCATCCACCTCAAGGATGCCCGGAGCGACGAAGATCTCCAGTCCGGGGCCGAGGTAGAGGGGGTCCAGTCCGTGCTTGCCGTTCCGCTCATGGTGGGAAATAGGGCCATGGGGGTGTTGAAGCTTTATACTACCAGGATCCGTGAATTCGGCGAGCAGGAAATCAAGTTCATAGAAGCGGTTGCGAGTTTAAGTGCAATTGCCTTGGAAAACGCCAGGCTCCATGAAGCGTTGCAAACCGATTATGACCTTGCGATAGCTCATAAGTATCGCCTGGACGATAATTAACTAAAGGAGGAACCATGGTTCGCCTCGGCATAAACGGTTTCGGCCGTGTCGGCCGCCAGGTCTTGAAAGCTGTCCTGGAAAGGCACCCCAAAGCCCTCCAGGTCGTGGCTATTAACGATCTTTTTGACGTGGAAACCAACGTCCACCTGTTCAAATATGACTCAAACTACGGACGCTTTGACGGAAAAGTGGAGGCCAAAGGGGACGGCTTCATGATCAACGGGAAGGCGATCAAGAACTTCGCCCTCCGGGATCCCGCGGAGATTCCCTGGGATGATGTAGGCGTGGATATTGTCGTCGAGAGCACCGGTCTTTTTGTAACCGGGCCTAAGGCCTCGGCGCACCTCGAGGCCGGCGCCAAGAAGGTCATCATCAGCGCTCCGGCCAAGGAGGAAGACTTGACGGTGGTCATGGGGGTCAACCACAGGGCCTACCGCGCCAAGAAACACCACATCGTCTCCAATGCCTCCTGCACAACTAACTGTCTGGCTCCGCCGGCCTTGGTTATTCACAAGGCCTTCGGCATAGAGAATGCCCTGATGACAACAGTGCATTCATATACCACAGACCAGCGTATCCTGGACCTGGCTCACAAGGACCTGCGCCGGGCCCGGTCGGCGGGTCAGAATATCATCCCCACTACCACTGGAGCAGCTAAGGCCATGGCCCTGGTTGTGCCCGAGCTGGCCGGCCGTTTTGACGGGTACTCATTGCGGGTGCCGACTCCGACCGTGTCAGTGGTCGATTTTGTGGCCCTGTTGAAGAAAAAGACCGATACTAAGGAGTTACGGGCCACCTTGAAGAAGGCAGCTAGAACCTCATTGAAGGGGATCATGGCCTGTGAAGAAGAAGGGCTGGTCTCTATGGATTTCAAGGGTAACCCGCATTCCTCCATCATAGACATGGCCTTTACCCACGTCCTGCAAGGCAAGCTGGCCAAGGTCGTGACGTGGTACGACAACGAATGGGGTTATTCCTGCCGCGTGGCTGATTTGGCCAATTTTATGGCTTCGAAAGGTTTATGAATCAGAACACTGTTTTAGAAGGAAATACTTTACACGAAAGGAGGCACAGGAATCATGGACCGTTATGTATGTACAGTGTCGGAGAACGGGGTTGATCCGGGCACGAAGTTTGAAGACCTGCCTGATGATTGGACTTGTCCCATATGCGATGCCACCAAGGACCAGTTTGAAAAAGAATAGTATAAGTCTTGAGACTTGACCATCTTTGTACAAAGGGGGTTTCTGTGAGTGAGGAAGTAAGGATATACACCACCTCCACCTGACCTCATTGCAAACAGGCAAAGGAGTTCCTTGCCAAGAAGGGGATTGCGTTCACCGCCTACGACGTAACGAAAGACAAAGCAGCACTCGAGGAAATGCGAGAGATATCGGGCGGTGCCCTCAGAGTCCCTGTCATATCCGTATGCGGTGACGTGATGGTGGGTTTTGAACCCGATCGTGTCGAACTTGCGCTGAAATGCCTTGACCAGAGCTCCGAAGTGGAAGCTTGAGTCTGTCCGTCAGCGGTTCTTTTTATCGAGAAACAGGAAAAGAGGGGTAAGGTAAGAGATAGCAAACGTAACCGTGTACTCCGCGGAGGGGTGCCCTTTCTGCGTAAAGGCGAGGTCCTTCCTCTGTGAACCGATTGGTTGATACAATGATCTTGTCCATTTGGAGACCACCGGCGAGTTGAACAAGAGGCTGGGAAATAAATCGGAATCGGCTGACTCCCTTTACGACGTGATCATTATTGGGGGTGGCCCGGCTGGGCTGAGTGCGGCAATCTATGCCGCGCGCAAGGTTCTCAGGACTGTGTTTATCAGCAAAGACATAGGGGGACAAGTAACCTGGACCTATGACGTGGATAATTACCTCGGTTTCAGCCATGTAGACGCGGCCGATCTCATTGCCAAGTTTGAGGAGCATGTAACCAAGTACGAAGTAGAAAAGCTCGTGGGGGTGGAGGTGAAGGCCGCAGAAATCGCAGGCAAGATAAAAAAGGTAATTACAAAAGAAAAAAAGACTTATCTTGGCAGGACAGTGATTGTTGCAACGGGAAAGCGCCATCGGCTACTGGACGTGCCAGGAGAAAAAGAATTTCTCGGCATGGGAGTGTCGTACTGTTCGACCTGTGACGCCCCGTTGTTTGCAGGACTTGACGTTGCCGTGGCAGGGGGCGGGAACTCGGCCCTGGAGGCAGCCCTGGATCTTGTAAAGGTTGCTCAACAGGTATACGTGGTCTCTTTGACGCCCCTGACAGGTGATCCGATACTGCAGGACAAGGTGGCACATTCACCCAACGTTGAAATTCTCACTGAACACGAAATTCTTCGGATTGTCGGCGATTCTGGAGTTGAGGCAGTCGAGATAGAGTCACTCACAACCGGAGAAGGGCGAATGCTTGATGTGCAGGGCGTCATGATAGAAATCGGGCTCATGCCCAACTCCGAGTTGTTCGTGGACAGCTTGCAAACGAATCAAAAGGGAGAAATTGTTGTAGATTCCAGGTGCCGTACAGGTGTCGCCGGCGTTTTTGCTTGCGGGGATGTCACCGATGTTCCCTTCAAGCAGGTTGTTGTTGCAGCCGGTGAAGGGGCTAAGGCGGCCCTGGCGGCTTATGATCATATCATCAA
>JAFDFO010000067.1 GCA_019309815.1 Deltaproteobacteria bacterium | reverse complement strand
TGAGGACGGAGATGATATTGTCCTTGACATATTTAGCAAAAAAGAACTCGACATAGCGGTGAAAGAAGGCAGGGTCGAAGAGGAAGATCACGTCGTTAAGGTTGAACTGATGGGCAGGGTCGATCTTAAGAAACCAAAGAAGACAAAGAAGAAGTGAAGGACCCCTTCTACGGAGTGTGAGCGTTTGGCTGAAACACAAAAGATCTATGTGGGTACGAACAACAACGCAACGCTCTTGTGCCCGCACTGCGGGACATCAAAGACTGCAAACGTTGAGAAGTTAAAGAACCGTGGGGATCCTTTAAGGATTCGGTGTACGTGCGGGGACTTTTTCGGTCACCTTTGAATTCAGGAAAGCCCATCGCAAGGAAACGAATCTGGCGGGGCACTATTGCAGGCTTTCTGCCCGGGAAGACTGGCTTGGCATGACTGTGAGAAATATCTCATTGACCGGCATCGGGTTTGAGACGCTTAGTCCGCATGGCCTGGGCAAAGGTGACGAAATCAGGGTGAGATTTACGCTGGATGATGCAAAACAATCGGAAATTGAGAGAGACGTAATCGTCAGGGTGGTCAAGGACAAGTACATTGGAGGCGAATTCAGCGATCCAAATCTCTACGACAAAACCCTGGGATTCTACCTCATGCCTTAGTCTACAACCTTGATCTTGGTCAGTTTGGACTTTTTCTTCCCCGCCCCCTTCTTCATTGCTTCAATCCGTTCATCTATGAGGGACTTGATCCCTTCAAGGAATTCAATCCGCGCGTTGGCCATGTGGTGAAAAAAGGCGGATTTTCTGTCGGTCATGTCCCTGAGGCAGTCCAAGAGAATGCATACGGGGCAGGCAAATCCCTCTTCTTTTTCCGGCGCCTTCTTTGCTCGCTTCTTAGGAGCCATGGTCTCCTCCAAATTTGATGATTATTTTGTCACGTTCTACCTTTGCACCAGAAGGCTCTCTGGTGGCAATGTTGCGCGGGAGCAGCACGTGACGTTTGAACCCTCCGATCCGAACGATCAATTCCTCGTTGCACTTGCTCAACTCCACTTCCTTTTTTGTGAGGAAGGGAATCTTGATATCCAAGAAGTAATCTCCCTTCTCTTTCCTGAAAGTGTAGGGAGTTTCTGCATGGAGGATCTTCTCGGGGTTAAGCTTTCCGTAGACTTCTTTGGCCAGTTTCCCTAAGTCTTTCAGCCCGACCACCTGATCACTCAGCATGGGAACCTTGAGGATGGGGATTGGGCTGAAGAGTTGCTCTGTTTCCTTGATGTAACGGTCCTGTGTCTCCTTCCAGCGGGAAAAATAGCCATCGCCAACAGCCTCCGGCAGGATGCGGTTAATAATAACTGCATCCACGCACATCTTGTAGAGGCTGAAATACATGTAGGCTCGCTGTGTTTCCTTCAAGATAATTTTCTCGGGATTGGTGATCAGTCGCACCGAGGTGATTTTGGGGTCCGACAGTATCCTGTCGATTCCTTCCAGCCGGTCAAAGAGCCTTTGGATTGTAGCAAAATACTCATCTTCCGGAAGAGGGACCGAGTAGAGCTTCTTGGCAATAGGCCGGGCTATCTTCACGATCCTGCGCTCAACATCAAAGAGTTTCTTCATATACCATTCGAGGCTGGTCGGAATACTGATGAAGCGGATAGACTCTCCGGTTGGCGCACAGTCAAGGAGGATCACATCGTAGCTCTTCTGAGCGACATAGCGATTGATGTACAAAAGTGAACTCACTTCCTCCATGCCCGGGAGGATAGCAAGTTCTTCTGCCAAGACTTTATCAATGCCTGAGATGTTCAGCAGGCTACTGATGTACCTGTGGACTTCTCCCCAGTTCTTCGCGATTTCTTCCTGCGCGTCCACCTCCTGGATTGAAAGGTTTTTCGCTACCCGGATAGGCCTCCCCTTGTTCTTGTCCATCAGCGTCCTATCCAGGTCAAAGGAATCGACTAAGCTGTGCGCTGCATCGAGAGACATGATGAGGGTCTTGAGGCCTCTTCGGGCACAGGCCACACCGGTTGCAGCCGCAATACTGGTCTTGCCAACACCACCCTTTCCTGCAAAAAGCACAATTCTCATGGTATACGCGATGACCTCAACAATACTGGCCTCTATACGGAGGCGGCGACACGCTGATCTATGACGCGTATAATAGGCGAGACTTCGCTGCAAGTAAAGACTGATCCATAACAGACGCTTGTTTATGCCTTGACCGAGGTGGGAACTTCACGTATCTTTTCGACAAGATGACCGTGCGAGCGAAATTATTGACGATCATAAGCCTTGGGATGCTCTGCCTCTCCCTTGTTGCCGGAGCCGTAGTCCTATTCCTCTACCAATACGCCGTGAGGCCTGTGCACACCTCGCAGATAAGTGGTGTGGTGTGGGTGAAGCCGGGCCAAAGCTTTCCCGAGACCGTGATTCAGCTTCAAAAGGCGGGTTTCGTTCAGCACCCACAGCTGTTTCGATGGGTTGCACGTTACAGGGGAGATGACCGCCACATTCGAGCCGGGGAATATCAGCTCCAGACTTCCATGGCGCCCAAGGAGATTCTGGATGCCCTGGTGTCAGGGAAGGCACTCCTGCACAAGGTTGTTGTTCCTGAAGGTTTGACTATACACCAGATCGGGGAGATCCTCGAAAACGCCGGGCTTGTATCACAGGAGGACTTCCTGCAAACCGCGTTGGAGCCTGGTCTCGTGGAGGCACTTGGCCTGGAAGGTTCGACGTTTGAAGGATATCTCTTTCCTGAGACCTATCATTTCCCCAAAGGGGTCACGGCTGAGGAGGTCATTCGCAAGATGGTCTCTGATTTCCGTTCAGTCTTCACGCCTGCGTGGGCCGAGCGGGCGCAGGGGATGGGCTTTACCGTGCATGAGCTGGTAACCCTTGCCTCGATGGTGGAAAAAGAGACGGGAACTCCCGAAGAGCGGTCGCTCATTGCTGGCGTGTTTCTGAATCGGCTCAAACGCGGCATGCGCCTCGAGAGCGACCCCACGGTCATCTACGGCATGAACGACTTCGACGGAAACTTAACTCGAAAAGACCTTGAAACCCCGACTCCCTACAACACCTACCTGATAAAGAGTCTGCCACCAGGGCCCATTGCCAATCCAGGGCGAGCTGCCATGGAAGCCGTTTTTTGCCCATCCGAAGAGCCCTACCTGTACTTCGTGTCCAAGAATGATGGCTCCCACCACTTTTCCCGCACCTTCAGTGAACACAACCAGATGGTACGACGATATCAGCTCCGCAGGCGGTAGCTGCTAGCCGGAAGATCCTCTATTTGCGTGAATCAAGCTGCGCACGGGTTATCTAGTACATATCCACATCCCACACCACTATATCCTGCGTGTCTATAGTGCTCCACAAAAAACCACTAGACATGCAACGGCATCTTCACTTTTAAATCCCATGAATTATTTATAAAAATAGCCATATTGCCTACATTTTTTTCTTGACTTTACTAGGGAATGTCTATATTAAGCCAAATAGTGGTTCAAAGTGGGGGGAGGTAGGGCCACCTGGAGGCTGGAAATGTTTCGGGGCAGTTCATTCCACAACCTGGATCCCAAAGGCCGATTGATCATCCCGGCCCGGTTCCGAGATATGCTGAAACAGAGCAGCGTGGAAGGGGTAATGATCTCAACCATGGATGGTGCCCTGACTTGCTATACCTTCGAGGGATGGCGCAAGATCGAAGAGCGCGTCCTAAACCTTTCTTCCAAGAGTGAAAACATGCGGCGTTTCAGGCGGATTTTCATAGGCGGCGCTCATGAATGTCTCCTTGACAAACAGGGACGCACCCTGATTCCACCAAGCCTCCGGCAGCAAGCTGGTCTGAAGAAAGAGGTCGTTCTCGTAGGCGTACTGGATCATTTTGAGGTGTGGGCCAAGGAAAACTGGGCCCAGGAAGATCAGAAGCTGCAAAAAGACATGAAGAGAGAGGATCTGAGGAACGAGGTTGCTGAACTGGGACTTTAAGGTGAGTGGACCATGCAATATCGTCATGTCCCGGTCATGGTCAATGAGATCGTTGATTATCTAGACTGCTCACCTGGCAAGACATACGTAGATGGTACCTTAGGGGGGGGTGGCCATGCTAACGCCATATTGGAAGCCATCGGTTCAGAGGGCTTCCTGCTTGGCATCGACCGAGATCAAGACTCAATTGCCCATGCGGGCAAATCCCTCTGTCAATTCAAGCCAAACTTTCGAATCTTTCACGACAACTTCACACATCTCCCGCAAATTCTTTCCGAACTGCACACGACCAAGGTGGACGGGATTCTCCTCGATTTGGGGCTTTCACTTTACCAACTTGAAGGAAGTGGTCGGGGTTTCAGCTTCATGAGGGATGAACCACTGGACATGCGCATGAATCCAGAAGAAGGCCTTACGGCCGAATCACTTGTGAACACACTGTCGGAAAGAGACCTTGCAGACCTAATAGCCCGGCATGGAGAGGAGCGCCGTGCTGCTCGTATTGCAAAACGCATCGTGGCCAGCCGCCGTCATGCAGCGATTCGGTCCAGCTTGCAGTTGGCCGAGATTGTCAAGCAGGCGATTCCGCCTCGGCACCGCCGGGGGCGAATACATCCTGCAACAAGGACATTTCAAGCGATAAGGATCGCCGTGAACCAGGAACTGGACTGCCTGGAGAGATTTCTGGATGTGGCGTTTGATTGCCTGAATCCGGAAGGGCGGCTTTGCATCTTGTCATTTCATTCCTTAGAGGATCGTATTGTCAAAGACAGGTTCAAAACCCTCGCCCGAGGATGTACCTGTCCACCTGACTTCCCCAAATGTGTCTGTGGAAAACTGCCACAGATATCTATTCTGACAAAGCGCCCGGTACGACCCGGCCATGCGGAGGTTCGGATAAATCCTATGGCCAGAAGCGCAAAGTTGCGGGCGGCCGAACGTCTGGGAGAGGAGGGACCATGAAGAAAGAGAAGGTTTCCAAGAGACG
Organism: Deltaproteobacteria bacterium; assembly: GCA_019309815.1. Taxonomy (GTDB): domain Bacteria; phylum Desulfobacterota; class Desulfobacteria; order Desulfobacterales. Next base: position 5,344 of record JAFDFO010000067.1, on the reverse strand, counting down.
CAATTTCATTGTGGTCATTGGGGTTGCGCTCGTGGTGGTCTTCATGGCAGAGCTTTTGGTCTATGCCTGGTGCAGGGTGCAGTATGTGCGAACCGGGTACCAGATCACCGAAGCGACTGCAGAGAATTACCGTCTAAAGGAGCTTTACAGGAAGCTCAAGCTGGAGGAGGCGCGTTTGAGATCCCCCGATCGAATAATACGCATCGCGCGGCAACGAGGGCTCGTGATACCGGATTCAAAACAGATGGTTGTCATCCCATGAGGGTTCGTGCTTCAAAAAAGCCGAACCCGCTGAAGTGGGTTCGATTTCGGATTATCATCGTTGGGACAGTTTTGGGGGTTTGTTTTGCCCTCATCGGGGCCAGAGCCTTTCAGTTGCATGTTCTTGACGGGAAGCAGCTTCAGTCCAAGGCTGCGGATCAATACACAAGGGCGTTTGACAATAAACCCAAGCGGGGCACGATCTATGACCGAAACCATGCAGAGCTTGCGCTAAGCGTGGATGTCCTTTCCATCTGTGCCTATCCGCCGAAGATAGAGTCCCCGAAAGAAACAGCCAGGGCCCTTGCTCGGGTGTTGAAGGTGAAGCAAGCACCGCTCAGAAAGAGACTCGCCTCCAGGAAAAGGTTTGTTTGGATCAAGAGGCACACAGTCCCGGCTGAGGTCTCGGCAGTAAAAGCCTTAGAGATAGAGGGAGTCGACTTTGTCACCGAGAGCCGCCGATATTATCCCATGAAAAGTCTAGCTGCACAGGTCGTGGGGTTTTGTAACATAGATGGAAAGGGCCTGGAGGGTTTGGAGTTCTATTACAATGCCTACTTAGAGGGCCGCAAAACCAGCGGAACGGTTTTGAGAGATGCCCTTGGCCGGAGTTTCACTGAAGAAGAGCCCTCTTCTCCGGGAACACCCGGATACAACCTGATTCTGAACATCGACAAAAATATCCAATACATTGCGGAACAGGCGTTATCCGAGGGCGTAAGAGCGTCCAGTGCGAAAGCAGGAACAGCGCTTGTGGTTGTCCCAAGGACCGGGGCGGTTCTGGCGGTGGCTCACGTGCCGCAGTTCAACCCAAATGCTTTTGCCCAATACGAACGCGAGCGATGGCGAAACCGGGCGATCACCGACACATTTGAACCGGGCTCCACGTTCAAAATCCTGCTCGCTGCTACGGCGCTGGAATCAGGAGTTTGCACCCCAAGCTCCGAATTCTACTGCGAGGAGGGTGCTTATCGGATCGGCAGGAAGGTGGTGCATGACGTTCATCCCCACGAAACACTTTCCCTTGCGGACATCCTAAAGTATTCCAGCAACATTGGTGCTGCCAAAGTCGGCAAAGAAGTGGGGCCTGCGTACTTCCATCACAAACTCACCGAATTTGGTATTGGAGCAAAGCTCGGTGTTGACTTTCCGGGCGAAGCTTCGGGCACTCTGCTCCCTGTACGAAGATGGACGGAGATCGATTCCGCGGTAATCTGTTTTGGGCAGGGCGTTTCCCTGTCAGCTCTGCAGCTTGCGGCGGCAGTCTCCACCATAGCCAATGGTGGCCTGCTAATGAAGCCGTATCTGGTGCAGAAGATAACCGACGTACAGGGTCGCACGATAACGAGTTCTCAACCCACCCCAATCTGCCAGGTCATCTCACCTGAAAACGCCCGGCACATCACGCGTATGATGGTGAGGACGGTGGAAGAAGGAGGTACCGGTATCAAGGCGGCCGTCGAAGGCTACAAGCTTGCCGGAAAGACCGGCACAGCCCAGAAGGCAGACCATTTGGTGGGTGGGTATGCAGCCGACAAATACATTGCTTCCTTCGTGGGATTTGCTCCTGCTGAAAACCCGGAGATCACTGTGCTGGTAATGATCGATGAACCGTACAAAGAGCATTACGGCGGCGTGGTGGCCGCCCCTGTATTCAGACGTATTGTCCGGGAAACGCTTCGGTACTTGAAAGTCCCTCCTGAACCGGTTCCCCCGGTCCCCACGGACCACGGCCAGGATAGCCCGAAACAGGAGGATGATAGGGGACGGGGGGATCCTCTCAGGGTGTCATATGAGGCACCCACGATGGGATGAAGTTAAGCCTCCTTTTGGAGGCCGTGCCGGTTGTGCGTTTTGATGGACTGGAGGATGAAGTCATTCAATCAATCCACTATGATTCACGTACTGTAACACCCGGGGGACTCTTTGTGGCGATCCAGGGTCATCGCTTGAACGGACACGCATACATCGAAGAGGCAATCGAAAAGGGGGCTGTTGCCATAATGACCGAGCATGAGTGGCCTGAACAGTCTTCCGTCAGCGTGATTCAGGTTGAAAATGCCCGGGTGGCCCTGGCTGCCCTGTCGTCTGCCTTCTATGCAGAGCCACACCGCGAGGTCTGCATGATAGGCATTACCGGCACAAACGGTAAGACGACAACAGCCTATTTGATCGAATCCATCCTGAATGCTGCCGGCTTGGAATCCGGCGTTATCGGCACGATCAACTACCGTTTCGGCGGACAGAGTTTCACCAATCCCGTGACAACGCCCGAATCACTCGATCTTATGCGGTTGCTCCGGCAGATGGCCGACAACGGGTCCACGCACGTAGTCCTTGAAGTGTCATCGCATGGGCTTGATCTCCATCGGGTAGCCTACTGTGAGTTCGATGTCGGAGTTTTCACCAATCTGTCGAGAGACCACCTCGACTATCATCACGATATGGAGACCTATTGGCGATGCAAGAAGGAGCTTTGCATCGGCCGACTCGGTGTCGGGTCGAAACGCGGACAGGCCACAGCCGTCATTAACTGGGATGATCCCAGGGGAAGGGAGCTATTTGCTGAGGTGTCAGTCCCGTGCCTCAGGATCGGGTTTGCAGCAGGGTGCGAAATACGGGCTCAAGATGTCAAACTCAGCATTGACAGCGCTTCAGGAAGTGTCCAGACCCCCAAGGGTGCATTTGAGTTCACTTCTTCCTTGGTGGGAACCCATAACGTTTACAACGTCTTGACTGCGACAGGCGTTGCAGTGGCACTCGGCCTGTCCTTGAAGACGATTCAGAAAGGAATTGAGGCGCTTGAGGGAGTACCGGGCCGGCTGGAGCCCGTACGCAATGATCTGGGGCTTTCGGTCTTTGTGGACTATGCCCACACTCCGGACGCACTTGAAAATGTGTTGAGTGTTTTGCAAGGCCTCACACCTGGTCGCCTGATCACGGTATTTGGCTGCGGTGGAGATCGAGACCGAGAAAAACGTCCGATGATGGGAGAGGCTGCGGGGCGACTGAGTGACCTTGCAGTGCTGACATCTGACAACCCGCGCACCGAAAGCCCGGAGGCAATACTGGCGGATGTTGTGGAGGGGACCGCTGCTGCACAAAGCCGCCAATACGATTCGGAAGAATTGAACGAGGGCTTTGAAGTTCCCGGCTATGTCATTGTGCCCGATCGGAAGACTGCTATTGCGATAGGACTTGGCGCGGCGAGGTCTGGGGACACTGTAGTCATTGCGGGAAAGGGACACGAAACCTACCAGATCCTTGGCGAAACCACCATACCGTTTGATGATCGGGAAGAAGCCCGGACAGTGCTCGCAAAACTCTCATTAGGAAGAAATAAGAAAGCATAGCCAAAAGCCGAGGGTTCAAAGCGAATAACGAATAACGAATGACGAGTGACGAATAACTAATGACTAATGACCAGCAATCTTGGACTGTCTCAGATGTTTTAGAAGCCACGGGCGGGCGGATGCTATCAGGAGATCAAGGAGTTCGTTTTGAGGGCATTTGCACGGATTCCCGGACTGCCCAGGCAGGGGATCTTTTTGTGGCTATTCCAGGAGAGAACTTCGATGGACACAACTTCTTGCAGGAAGCCTTCAAACAAGATGCCCTCGGCGTGGTCGTGGCAGAGGATTACATGGCCAAGCAATCCTTTGTGCCCGACGGCGACAAGCTCTGGATAGCCGTGCCGGATACCTTGAGGGCCTTGGGGGATCTGGCCGCGTTTCGCCGTCGAAACAGTGATGTGTCAGTGGTAGCGATCACCGGCACCAATGGCAAGACTACCACCAAGGAGATGACAGCTTCCGTGCTCGGAGAGACATTTTCAGTACTAAAGACGCCCGGCAACTTTAACAATCTGGTTGGATTGCCTCTGACACTGTTTGGCTTGAGCGAAAGCCACGAATGGGCGGTTGTTGAAGTTGCCATGAATCATCCGGGTGAGATCCGCCGACTCACGGAAATCTCCGATCCGGACCTGGGAGTAATTACCAATGTGCAGCCCGGCCACCTGGAGGGTGTGAGAGATATCGACGGCGTCATGGCAGCAAAAGGCGAGCTTCTTGAGGGGTTGGGGGAAGAGAGTACAGCTGTGTTGAATGTTGATGACGAGCGAGTTTGTCAGTTGGCGGAAGGGTATGGCGGACGGGTGGTCACCTTCGGCATTCACAGTTCGGCAGAGGTCTGGGGGGCCCCGGTGTCTCAGACGCGCTCTGGTTCTTCCTTTGATCTCTCCTGGTATGAGGAAACGGTGCGGATCTTCCTGGAGATTCCCGGCCTCGGGGCTATCTACAACGCGCTGGCTGCAGCCGCCGTAGGATATAGAGCCGGTCTCTCCATAGAGGAAGTCAAAAAAGGTTTGGAATCGACAGTCCCTCTCCCCGGGCGTATGCAGGTCTCAACGCTTCCCGGAGGGATTCACCTGATCGATGACACATACAATGCGAATCCGGGCTCTGTGTCTGTGGCTATTGAGACGCTTGGCTCCTTGAAGGGTAACGGGCGCGGGGTCTTTGTCATTGGAGGCATGATGGAACTCGGAGACCATGCTCAGAGTGCCCACAAACAGATCGGAGTCATGGCGGCCCGTGCCGGCCTATCAGGCCTGTATATCACCGGCGATTTTGCGGACCACGTGGCCGAAGGTGCTTCAGGACGGCTCGCGGGAGGAGATTGTGGAAGCCCTCAAGGATCGTCTAGGACCGGGAGATTGGCTTTTGGTAAAGGGATCCCGTCTCACGGAGATGGAAAAGGTAGTTAATGAATTGAAGATTGAAAATTGAAGATTGAAAATTGTCTACTGAATTATGGCAGGTGTACCAATGAGAGAAATAATGTTCAATGTTCAATATTCAATCGTCAATAGTAGGAAACGCGGCATCACGGTGCCAATTACTAACAACTATGAAGCAATAAGAAGTACCTAACAGAATGCTATACCACTTACTATATCCGTTGCATAACGTCTTCTCAGCCTTCAACGTATTCCGCTATATTACGTTCCGCACCATCTATGCCAGCATCACCGCTCTCATAATCTGTTGGTTGCTTGGGCCATGGGTTATACGCAAGCTCA
>JAFDFO010000250.1 GCA_019309815.1 Deltaproteobacteria bacterium | reverse complement strand
GGGTAGCTCTTTCTACTCGTCTTCCTCCTCCTCATCAAAAGAGCTCATATCCAATCCAACGTCAGCCATGTCCAATCCAATGGCACTGGCATCCATTAAATCTTCTTCCGGACTCTTTACCTTCTTTGCTTCTTCTTCCGCTTCTTCCTCCGTGCAGAGAAATCCGGCAACCATTCCAACATCTTGAATATCGAAACCGTTCTCGAAACCGTTTTCAACACCATTTTCGACACCGTTATCAGGACCCATCTGTCTTGCCTCCGTTTGGCGACAATGGGGTCATGCAGAGGCCCTCGCGTTTGTCTTCAGGCCTCTCGTGGCGAATTTGCCTAACCCAATATAATAATTGGATGATGCGCAAAAAGCAACCAAAATGCCAAAAAGGCGCATTTCCTGTGCCGCGTCCTGCGTTATGAACGATAACCCCTCTTCACTATTCAGGATTATGTTCCCCTATAGGGGCATCACTGGCACACAGATTGCAGCATTAACAGACAGCTAGGGCGTTGACCGGAAAGGGGGTTGGCGTAATGGCAGTATGGCAAGTAAAAACAAGGGGCAGGGTCATCTACTTTGGGAACAAGAAGAGGAAGAAGCTGACACCATCTGCCTGCAACGAGCCATTCAAAGGGCGTTTTTGGTGCCCGCGCAAGAAATGGTTCTTCAAGGAGCCGTGCCCTTTCGTAAACAGACGGGAATGCAACAATTATCAACTAATGTGTGGGGCATTGTAGGTTCCGTTGTTCCCGGAAGCGAGCGCATTCCCCTTTTCGCTCTCTCCGTGGTCCCTCTGAGGGACGAGCATAGACTCTGCTATTTTTCCACTATCGTCTCGTCAATCTTTACTCCGAAATGTCTCCCTGCTTCTTCCAGGTAGGAAAGCACGCGATCGCCGGGTTTTAGATGGGTAATCGAGACCGGTTCGCCTCCCGGCTTAGTGAGCCGGATGGTTTCTGCATTCTGCATTACCAGCGACAGAGGCTTGCCTTTGTACGTGGCTTCTACCAGCATCATAGGCCTCTTTTCCACCTTTGCCCGGCCCACAAAGCCAACCTCGGTTTTGCCCTTGCGGTCGATGATCAAGACCGGGTCGCCTATGCTGATATCTGCCAGGTACGCAGTCTTGCCGTCCGGCACTCTCACGTAAGCATGCACCGCGCCGGCGTTGACGCGGAAGGGGCGTGTGGCGCAATAGGGTGTTTCCACGTTTTCGGCGTGAACCAGGAACATGCCCGAGCTGGAATTCCCAACGAGCATCCCCTGGCTGGGCCGCATGTTCGTAATCGTATCCACGCAGACACGGTCTCCCATGCCCAGCGGCCGCACGGACTTGATGGTTGCCTGAATGAGGCGAAGCTGCTCTCCCTGTTCCCGGACTACCGCCGCCGTTCGCTTGATCTCGGAGAGATCGCTCGTGGCGAGAACCACACCGTCAACCCCGCGCTCCATTATCTCCAACGCGATTTTGGCCTCCTCTGCGGTGCGCACCCAGGCCAGCAGGCCCTTTCCTCTTTTGGCGACCAGGTTTTCAAGGGGGATCACCTTCCAGTCACTGGTCTTGATCAAAAGAAGCCTTTCAGCCGGTTGCCTGAGTGCCTTGATCTCGTCCTTTTGCGATGAAATGGTAATCTCGACAACGTCCTCGCCGAGCTTCAGGTCGCCGTCCGGTGCCACCGTCTTGATAAGACCAAGATCACGGACGTTCTTGGACTTGCCTCGGGGGACAATCAGGGCGTCGGCGCCGCTCTCCAGGGCGGTGGTTACGACCTTCTTATTGTAGGGTCTGGCATTGACCCAGAACAACTTCGTCATGGTGTACTCCTTTTCCTCTATTCCCAAGATCGCACAGGAGCCCTAAGGGCGATCTTGTAAATTCGAAATCCGAAGCACGAAATCCTAAACAAATCCGTACTGTCCTCAAGGCGTCAGCCGCAATGACCAAAATACAAATGACCCAAACATTATAAGAACCTGTTTAGAACATTGGAACATTCGAATTTCGATATTGTTTCGAATTTCGAATTTCGTGCTTCGAATTTAATGCCTTGGCCACTCAAAGCGGAGATCGTGTTTGCGTTGATCTTAACAGAAAGCCCCTGGGAAAAGATACTAGCGTCCTGTTGTGCCCTTGAGGATGTTCATGGCCTGTCTCGCACTCTTCCCCTCGTGCACAATGGCGCAGGCTGCAGCCACCAGGCGGACCGGTTGCTTATGCTGGAACGCATTCCGGCCCATTGAAAGTCCGGCGGCTCCGGATCGCATGGCGCCCTCTATCATCTTCAGAGTTTCCTCGTCGGAGAGTTTAGACCCGCCGGCTATGACTACGGGAATAGGACATCCCTTGACCACCTGTTTGAAGCTTTCGGGAGATCCGGTGTAAGGAACCTTGACGATGTCCGCCCCGAGTTCCGCACCCACGCGAGCCGCAATCTTGACGTTTTCCACGCCTTTCTCGTTAATGACCTTGGGGCCGCGGGGGTAGACCATTGCAAGGAGCGGCATGCCCCAGTAATCGGCAGCTTCGGCAACCTCGCCGAAAGCCTCCAGCATTTCACCCTCGTTTTCCGCGCCAATGTTGACGTGGATGCTGACGGCGTCCGCTCCCACTCGCACTGCGCGCTCCACCGAACAGACAAGTACTTTGCGGTTCGGGTCGGGCGACAGGGTGGTGCTCCCCGAAAGATGTACGATCAAGCCGATGTCACGCCCATAACGGCGATGCCCCTGGCCGACCATACCCGAGTGTTCGACCACCGCGTTAGCCCCGCCCTTGGCTACCCTGTCGACGGTCTTGGGCAGATCCATCAGTCCCTTGATTGGACCAACTGTCACGCCGTGGTCCATTGGAACGATCACGGTCTTGCCGGTTGCCCTGTTCATAATCCGTTCTTTACGCACTTCCTTACCAATGCCCATTTTTCCATCCCCCTCTTCTTGAAGTATTCTTGAAGACCCCATAGCAAAAACAGAGAATAAAAGCCACAAAGCATCTAAAAATGCAGATTTAGAAGGACGACTCTGTCATCTTAGTAAGTACTGCGTGGACGTTGCCTATTCTTGTTTGCGGACAGAGGGAGCGTTTTGTCTGATTTCTCGACCCTGCCCCGCTGCTTTTGCGGGGTCAAGAAATCAGACAAATGATCTTTTATCTCTGTGCTCTCTGTGAGCTCTGTGAGAGATAGATCAGGTTAAAGAAGCTTCACGAGACGCTTTTCCAGATCGTCTTCCCTCCCACCAAAGAAGTGATTCGCTCCCGGAATGAACTCTATGAGTTCTTCTTGTCTTGAGGCAGAGACTCTTGTCTTTATTTCTTCTTCTTCTGGCGGAGCCAGTTCGTCCTCTTCACCTACGATGATCTTTCGCAATACGCTGGTTTCCAAAGACACGCCCTCGGGCATGAGGGAAGGGGGTGGCGAGATAAGCAGAAGATGGTCTGCACGGTGCCCCTGCCTGTGGCAGTAGGCCAGGGCGACCACGGCACCAAAGGAATATCCCGTCAGAACCCTGGTTCCAACATCAAAACCTCGCTCAAGGAAATCAAGGGCAGCACGTATGTCATCCTGCTCGCCCATACCCCCCGAGAAGTCACCCTCGCTGCGGCCTACTCCTCGAAAGTTGAATCGCAAAGTCGCCAAACCGCAGCCTTGGCCAGCCCGGACAATGGTTTCTACCACATTGTTGTTCATGCTTCCGCCGAACTGCGGATGGGGATGAAGCGCCACTACAACACCATTTTGAATGGCGGATTCATTTCCCAGAAGGCCCTCGAGGAGACCAGCGGGGCCGGGAAACTTTACTCGTTCTTCTTTAAGCATGCCGGATGCCACGCCGACTCCTCTGCTAGCTGTTTAGATTCACCTTGTCGAATCCA
>JAFDFO010000066.1 GCA_019309815.1 Deltaproteobacteria bacterium | reverse complement strand
CAGTCGTAAACAGACTCGAGTGTTTCTTGAGTGATCATGTCCTCTGGTGATCCAACTCCGCGAATCTTCCCATCCTTCATGATCATAACCCGATCGCTGAAACAGGAGGCAAGGTTAATGTCATGGAAGACTGCAATAATGGTAATTCCCTTGTCCTTGTTCATCGTTTTCAGTAGCTGGCATATGTTTATCTGGTGTTTGATATCAAGGTAACTTGTCGGTTCGTCAAGGAGCATTGCTTGAGGCTCCTGGGTCAGGGCTCTTGCGATGACTACCCTCTGCAATTCTCCCCCGCTGAGACTAAGGATACTTCTGTCCTTGAAGTCCGAAACATCTGTCAAAGCCATGGCTTCCCGGGCAATCTCAAAGTCTTCTTTTCCTTCAAAGGCAAGAAGACCCATATGAGGGGATCGCCCCATCAGGACTAATTCAATAGCAGTGAGGCCGAAGTGAAATTGAGATACCTGTGAGACCACTGCAATCTTCTGAGACAGATTTCTTCTTGAGATGCTTTCTATCGGCGCGTTGTTCAGGTAGATGGCGCCCGATAGAGGGGATAGATGTCGATAGAGCAGCTTGAGCAGTGTGGTCTTCCCTGATCCGTTTGGCCCGATTACAGAGAGGAATTCCCCGGATACAACGTCGAATGAAATGTCTTGCAAGACCATCTCATCTGTATAGGCGAAGCTCAGGCCCTCTACTTTAATTATTGGCTCCATCCTCGTGTATCCTTAAACATGAGCATCAAAAAGAATGGAGCTCCCAAAAAGGCCGTAATGACGCCGACCGGGAGCTCACTCGGGCAAACAATCGTACGGGCCGCTGCGTCGGCAAGCATCATGAAGATGGCCCCGAACAGGGCCGAAGTGGGCAGGAGCAACCGGTGATCATTTCCGAAGGCCATTCTCATGAGATGAGGAACAATGAGCCCCACAAATCCTATGATACCGCCTAGAGAAACTGTGAAGGCGGTCAATATAGAAACGATGATCAGTAGCAGATACTTCACCTTTTCAACTTCTATTCCCAGCTGATACCCGAGTTCTTCGTTGACACCAAGGATATTCAGATACCTTGAGAAGACATAGACCACACCAAAGCCAAGCAGGAAGACTGTCAACAGGATTCCAACATTGGCATACACGGAACCGCTGAGGTCCCCGTACAGCCAAAAAAGGATGGCATACAGGAGCTCGTCGGAGGTGGTGGTGATCACAAACATGATAAAGGCGGTGAAGAACGCATTTACTATCACGCCTGTGAGAATGATGCGCGTTGTGGAAAATCCGGTCCTTCTTTTGCTCAAAGCCAAAACAAGGAAGAGGGTAAGCATTGCCCCGACAAAAGAAAAGAAGAAGCTCCCTCCCGCAACCGATATTCCCAGCAGGATAAAAAGTATTGCACCAACTGCAGCGCCCCCTGAAAGACCAAGAACAAAAGGCTCTGCCAGAGGGTTTCGCAAAATGGACTGCATCACGACACCGCAAATTGAAAGGGTGGCACCAATAGCGGCCGCCATCAGGATTCTCGGAAGGCGAATCTCAAAGAGGATAGCCTCTGAAGAGGGGTCCACCGCCTTGGACAAGAACAGGTCTCTAAGAACTGCATAAACTGGAATGTCAGCAGCACCCATGCAAAGGGTTCCGAGACCGACGACGATGCTCAACCCTGCCAGAAGAATGGTAATCTTCAGGATCTTAAACTTGGTTACCACCATAGCTCACTACCGAATTAATATTCGTACCTAACATTGAAGAAGACAGATCTGCCGGCACCGGGAAACCCTTCAACAGTCGTTGGACCAAAAGGGGGCGTGTCTTGAAATGTTCCAAAATAAGTATCATATTCCTCGCCGAAAAAATTGTTGATCTGAAGTGAAACAAACCAGTGGTCATGCACCCGCTGCTCGACTTTTGCATCCATAGTCCAATAGGGATCTAGGCTGTATCTGACCGTCTTGGTTGCCGGGTAAACCACGTCCGTCTCGGTGCGATACCAGAGGCGGTCACTCACGTAGCGAAGCGTAACCTTGGCGGTCAGACCGTAGTCGCTCCAATAAGTCAAGTCGGTTCTGAACAGGTGCTCGGGCGTGTAAGCTGCCCGGCGCTTCACCCATGTATACTCGAAATCCGCGGGCGTTGGCGGAGGGACTCCAGGTGCCAGCCATCCGCCCGGGTCGTAGTATTGCTGCTTTGTGTAATCCTTGGCTTCTTCTTCTGCACTTACGTATGTGTAGTAAAACCCCAGAGTGGTATTGTAAAAGGGGCCGATGGTCGTCCCTACTTCCAGACCATCCGCCTCGTAAGTACGCAGATTCTGCGGTGTAAAGACCCCGTTCGAGTCGGGACCCCACTGGATCTTGTTGTCTACGTCCCAGTGAAAATAGGAGAGGGCGTAGAAAAACCTGTTGTCAACAAAGGATTGTTCCCAGGTGACGTCTGAATGCCATCCTTCTTCGGGTTCAAGATCCGGGTTTCCTTTTGCGAACGGGTCCGCAGGCCAGAACAGGTCGTTGAGCGTTGGCGCGAGGAAGTGCTTCCCGTGGGTCAACTTGAGTGCCGCATCGTCCCATGGGTTCACAATTGCGCCAAATCGCGGCAGATCGACCGTTCCAAATTCAGAGTCGTCTTGGTGCCGCACCCCGAGCAGCGCCTTGAAGTACTTGAAAGGTCGGTATTGCCCCTCTGCGAAGACCCCTGTGGTATTCCGATCCGCCTTTGCCGTTGCCTGCGTTGCGGGGAGCTTGGCGCCATTTGGATCCAGGCTCACACTCTGGTTATTCCAATCGAAGTTGTTGTACTCCGCCCCCAGGAGGAAATTCAGACCTTCAAAGGGTCTGATATCAATGTTTCCTTCAGCTCCGAGAACTTTATTCGTGGTCCAGGTTTCCGATCCTACGAGTGACCCGAAGAAATCAACATAACGAAGATAATTGTAGTTCTCCAGCTCGGTGTAGTCGCCCCTTACCAGAAAACCCAACCACTTCCACGGTTTGCTCTTTGCCTCGAGCACAAGGTGGTAGTCCTCGTCCTTTCCTGAGTCTAGCAAACTGGCTGAATCGCTGTTATATACTTCTGTGCCGTTCACAAAGAAGGATTCTGTTCCCTCAGGGGGCCTGACGCCGGGCCGTCCGTATTCCCGGTCAAAGTAGTCTCCATAGAGGCTCAGGTCTAAGGCATCTCCCTTGTCCAACACCAGGTTCAGGGAAGCGTCGTTTTGCTCCATATCTGCATTGTCACGAAAACCGTCGGTCTCTCTTCGGTTTGCCGTCAAGTAGTACCCAAAGTCACCAACAGGAAACATCCCGTTCTCGGCTGAAATCTGATAAGTATTCTGAGAGCCGTAACCCGCTGAAACCTTGAGGTCCATCTTCTCCTTTTTTGGCCGTTTCGTTATGATGTTGACCGTTCCTCCCATTGCACCCGAACCATAGAGAACCGATCCGGAACCTTTTACGACTTCTACCCGCTCAATGCTATTAAGAAGGATCCGGCTCACATCAGCAACACCAACAGAAGGAGAATTGACGGTGACGCCGTTGACCCTTACTTGCGTGGCATTGCCGCTCATCCCCCTGATATGGATCTCGGCCACAGCGCCTCCGTAGTCGCCTTGTGTCCTCCAATCGAGACCGGGTTCGTTGGCCAAGAATTCACCAAGACCCCTGGCTGACGATTCCTCAATATCGACGTCGTCTTTGATGATGGCGGCGTTGGGGACGTCTTTGCGCATTTCCTCTGTCTTTGTGGCCGAGACCACGATTTCGTCCATGACGACGGGTTCTCTTTCATCCGCCCTGACCCAGGGGGGAGAGAGGACCAATGCCTTTGCCAGAAAACAAAAACAGAACAAGCCAACCCATTTAGAACAACCAAAACCGTGTCGAAACATGCTTTGCCTCCTTTCTTCCCTCGAAGAAAAAGTTAACTCCATGGTTTCGCCCAGGTCTCCTGGCTTACGTTCGTCCTACTTGCCGCACCTTCCCAATCCTCTCTACGGATCAGTGGCATACCTGCGGCTTTCGTCCCGATTACAGTCGCGGGGCGGCGGGAGGTTCTCACTCCCTTCCCTTTGGACGAAACCAAAAAAAATCCCCGAACCGATAAGAATCGATCCGGGGATTACCCTTTTTATCCTCAAACCGTTTTTGTGTCCTCAACCCGGCACGCGAGGCTTGCAGAACACTACTTCTTGTGGCAGGTTTTCTGGCTCCCCCGCCCTTCTAGCTACCTTCCCATCCCGAGTCTATGGAACAGTGGTACAAAAAATGCTAAAAGAGTTCCCTTTCCTGCAGAGAAAAGGGCGGGGTTACAGCGGCGGGTCCGCTCCCGAGTTTAACGGGATTCCCTATTAAGCCCCAGAGGGCACCACGACCTTCTTATGCCAAGGACCTCCCAGGTGTCAAGGAGAAACGGCCATGTACTTAGCGGAGCCCCTTGCATTGGCAGGAAGGCTATGGTACCTGACGGTAAGAATCTGAAAACAGAAACGGAGATTATGCATGAATATCTACGTTAAAGCGATGCGCCTTCCCTTTTTGACAGGCTCCCTCGTCCCGGTCATTCTGGCTGCAGCATTCAGCTGGCTGCACGGGTCTCTCGACTTGGGGCGGCTTGTCCTGGTGTTGATTGGAGTGGGATCTCTGCACGTTGCAGCCAACATGATCAATGACTACTATGATGATCCCGGAAGCGACCAGATCAACCTGCATCCCACCCCTTTTAGCGGAGGTAGCCGGGTTATCCAGGAACAACTGATGGATGCCAAGACAGTATGGGCCATGGCCATGGGGTTTTTCGTGCTGGGAACAGCTACTGGCGTGTGGCTGGTCTTGACAGGGCGGCCATTTGTCGCAGTGATCGGTCTGATGGGATTCCTGGCAGGATACCTCTACTCGGCAAGCCCTATCAGCCTCATGTCCCGAGGGCTGGGGGAGGTTACCATCTTTTTGGCCTTTGGGCCTTTGATAACGTGGGGAACCTACTATGTGATGACAGAGCTTCTTACTTTGGAGGCCTTCCTATTGGGCATCCCTCTCGGCCTTCTTATTACTGCGGTCATCTGGATCAACCAGTTTCCCGACCTTGAGGCTGACCGAGATGCGGGGAAACGGAACTGGGTGGTGCGCCTGGGACGTGATCGCTCCAGGTTCATCTATGCTCTCCTCATGCTTGGTCCCTACGCTGTGGTGCTCTTTTGGGTCCTGACCCAGCCGGGCTCCTGGCCCTATCTTGCGGCGGTCTTGACCATTCCAATAGCCCTGAAAGCAATTAAGATCCTTTATGCCCACTACCAGACCTATGATGAGATCATCCCTGCCCAAGCCCTGACGATCCAGACACACCTTGTCCTGGGATTGGTCCTGTCAGGAGCGTTGGTGTTCCAAAAGGTCATTTCATAGGGGCACTTGTATTCCTCGCCGCAGAGATGCCAGAAAATCATGGACTTCCCAAATCTTGAAATTGTCCGCGCAGAAAACCTCCAGGAAATCGGCCTAAAAACAGCCCGGATCATCCGGACCCTTTCTTCAGGTGGCACGGTAGCAGTTTCCGGTGGTACAACGTACAGGAAGGTTCTCAACGTTTGGCAAAGAACCCTTGGACCTTTTCACGTCAAGCTCTTTCCGGTGGATGAGCGAATGGTCCCCTTTGACACCCCTGAAAGTAATTGGGGCATGGTGCAAGACCTCTTGTTGGATCCGCTTGATTGGCCTGAGTCAAAGCGCTGCTTTGTGGAAAAAATGAGTGAGCGTGCGGCTGATGATTATGAGAAGCTTCTGCGGTTGACCTTCAACCAACCCATGCCGGAGTTTGATCTGATCTTTCTTGGGGTAGGTGGCGATGGGCACACGGCAAGTCTTTTTCCAGGCACCCCCCACCTTAATGACTATGAGTCGTGGGTCCTGCAAACGCAAAGTCCCAACCCGCCTAAAGAGAGGATCACCCTTGGGATGGGTGTCATATGTCGAGCGCGACAGGTGGTCATTATCGTAATGGGAGAGGGTAAACGCAGCGTGGTAGAGGCCATGCGCAGAGGTGATCAGGCCTTGCCGATTGTGAGAGTGCTGAAATCCTCCGTTAAAAAGCTGCTATTTCTGGATCGGGATGCCGCATCCACGGTTTATTGATCGCCCTTTGAAACTATTCATTCTGTGGATTCATAACAGGCGTTATAAATGAGATTAGCCATTATTTCTGATGTCCATGGCAACCTTGAGGCATTCAAGGAAGTCCTGGCTGACATCGATCGATCTCGAATCGATGGATTGGCGTGCCTGGGGGACAACATCGGTTACGGCCCGGACCCTGAACGGGTTATCGAACTGGTTCGCGAACGAGACATTCCGACTGTCATGGGGAATCATGAACTGGCGGTCGTGGATGTGAAGTATTTGGACTGGATGAATGCAACAGCCCGAAAATCCCTGGTCATGACGCACGAACGCCTTTCCAAGAACTCAATCGACTATATCCGCACTTTACCGCCTGCTATGACATATCATGGGACCTTGTGTGTGCACGGCTTCCCCCCCGACTCGGTCGTCACCTACCTGTTTCAACTCTCGATGGCGCAACTCAAGGAGACCTTTCTCGCCATGGAGGAGAAGATATGTTTTCTGGGTCACACTCACGACCTGCTAATTATCAGCTTTGATGGAGATGAGGTTATCCAGGCATCGCTGGGCAACGGTATTGTTTCCCTGCATAGAGACCACCAGTACATCATCAACGTGGGAAGCGTGGGGCAACCTCGGGATAGCAATAACAACGCCAAGTACGTGATTTGGGACACGGCCTCGGAAAGCATTGAGGTTCGGTTTGTTCCGTACGATATAGCTGCTACGGCGAACAGGATTATTGAATTGGGGTTTCCCGAGTATAATGCCAGACGACTGTGGTAATACTACGGGGGGGGGCATAATATTGTTTGCAATCTAAAATCCCCCCTGGCCCCCCTTTCAAAAAAGGGGGGAAGTCTTTGATGTCCCCCTTTCATAAAGCGGGGGGAAAGTCTTTGAAGTCCCCCTTCTATAAAGGGGCATCCCTCTAAAGTCCCTCTTTCATAAAGGGGTTTCCTTCCAAAGTCCCCCTTTCGCAAAGGGGGATTGAGGGGGATTTTCTTCGAAGAGCCTATTGAGATGCAAACAGTTAAATGCTCTCCTTAAGATGTTTCCATAGACAATTGAAGATCCCTCCAGCAAGCTGGAGGGAATGTTCTGCCTTACGGCAGTGCTTCGCAGCGACCGTAAAGAACGCTGCCATTTTATGATTCGCTCGCTAACCCCGCAGCAAGCTACGGGGAATGCGCTCGCTATTGCGGTTCAAATGAAGAAGATTGACAAGTACGAAGTCTGCGGTTTGCTCGGCAAAGGGGGCATGGGGATGGTTTACAAAGTCCGTATGCCGGTCGTGGGCAAGATCGTTGCCTTAAAACTCCTGGCGCCCCACCCTAACCTGGTTTCCCTCTTGGGTGAAGAGGAATTGAAGAGGCTCTTTGTTACTGAAGCGGTAACCATGGCAGGGCTGCGGCATCCCAACATCGTTGACATCTGGGACTTTCATGAATCCAAAGATCTCACCTATTTCATCATGGAATACTTCTGCAACAACTTGGGAGTGATCATCGGCGAGACTTACATCGTGGAAGAACCGTCTCGCATGGTAAGCATTGATAAAACGTTGCACTATGCCCGCCAAATCCTCGAAGGACTGTCCCGACTTCACCAGGCCGGGATTATCCACCGGGATATCAAACCATTCAACATCCTGGTGACCGATCAAGACACGGCTAAGATTACCGATTTCGGACTCTCCAAGCTGCGTGGCGAGGTTTTTGAGGGGCCCCAAAACCTGATGGTGGGTTCCCCGTATTACGCGGCACCTGAGCAGGAAGAGGACCCGAACAACGTCGACGTGCGGGCTGATCTGTATTCTGTGGGGGTCATGTTCTATAGGATGCTGACCGGCACACTCCCTATTGATTCGTACAAGAACCTGAGCGAAAGCAATCCGGACCTGGACCCGAATTGGGATGACTTCCTGGTAAAAGCAATTGCCACGAAGAGAGAAAACCGGTTTGCGAGTGCCAATGAGATGATAGGAGCGCTTGATGTCCTGCGAATCGCCTGGGAGGAGAAAAAAGACAAGGTATGCGAGATGCCCCTGGAAGATGATGCCGGCAAGAACGGCCCAACAGGTGCAGAAGGGGCACTGCGCAGTGAGGGTGTCAAGGTCGGGCCCGGAGAAGCGCGAAGAGTTTTCGGGGCAGATGACCGGTGGCGCCCTGCGCAATACGTTACCAACGATTTTCAGGTCAACGGGGATGGTACTGTCACTGATTGGGCCACGGGGTTGACCTGGCAGCAGGCCGGCTCGGATTTTCCCATGACGTGGAATGAGGCCCGCGATTACGTTGACACACTGAACCGGAAATCCTTTGCAAGACGGGACAACTGGAGATTACCCACCATCAATGAACTGATGTCTCTTCTCACAGATGTTCCCCGGGCGGGAGATCTCTGCATTGAGCCTGTATTTGATCAGAGCGAGAGGTGGCTCTGGAGTTCTGACCGGCGCTCATTTGTGGCTGCCTGGTACGTGAGCGCAGACATGGGATATGTTTCGTGGCAGGACTTCAGTTGTTACTATTACGTGCGAGCAGTCTCTTCTAACACGTAACACCGGATAGCTTCAGAAGAAGAAAATCGGCCTGCAATCCCATCACTATGGGGACCAGGACTCGGCAGCTGTTGAGATGAAACACGTGGGGCCGCTGCTACCGTCACCGTCACTATCACTATTGCCTCCTTCGGTCTCGTCGGCAAGTACAACAGTGAAGTTCCAAACATCGGTGAAGTCTTCATTTCCCAAAACGTCGGTTCCTTTCACCCTCCAGTAGACCGGGCTGCTTCCTTCCCCCAACGCTGTGATCAACTCCCATTCTGATTCTGTCGGGGTGTAGGATGTCTGGGATAATGCTGGTTTCTCCGAAGGCAAGGTTACACGGTCTGATCCCCCAGGGTCCTCGTTGCGAGAGAACTGGATCTGGAAATTGTCATAACCAATTGCGTCCCATGAGAAGGTGGGAGGGTTGGATAAACCCATACCGGACCCTGGCCTACGAGGATCGAACAAGGTGTAGATCGCCATGAATATCTCCGAGGCCTCCCCTTCCCCCTCTATCCAGACGACGACGTTGCCGCTTATACCTGCAAACCGGTCTTCGGTACCGTTGTTGGTGACCTGTTCATCGGTTCTTTTCGCTGTATTCATGATGTGAACTTCCCGGTCATGGCCATCGAACTTGATCAAGACATGCAGGGGCCCATCGCTTTGCGGGTCGTCCCAGATATGGTCGGGAGCCAGAACCGTGGACTTGGTCTGGAAATCATATCGGTATAAGAAATTATTGCGTGGATTGCCTGGATCCTGTTCCAACCATGCCACGGCATCATCGCTCATACGAGGGGTGCTGACACCCGTCGCACTATTGGTAAGTTTTGTGAAGTTGCCCCCTTCATACAACATGATGTTTCCGGGCAAGACAGAGTCCGTGACTTCACGGGATACCCACGTGACCCGGCCGTTTGCGATCTGCGGAGAACTATCCACGTTGGTATCGTTGGTCAGGGCATTTGCGCCGTCGATTATCGGTGTGGGGTCACCAATATTATGAAGGAAGATCTCACCGCCCGGACGGTTGTATCCCACCCAGACCACGTCGTTTCCATCCGTTTTGGGTGAGAAGATGAAGGAAGATCTCACCGCCCGGACGGTTGTATCCCACCCAGACCACGTCGTTTCCATCCGTTTTGGGTGAGAAGTCATCATAGTCGTTCTCCGTGACCTGCGTTGTTTCCTCAGTAGCGATGTTGTAGAGGAATATCTCCCAGTCTCCGTCAACATATCCTTGCCACACAACGTAATTGCCGTGGATATGAGGAGCAATATCCGCATGTGCATTAGCTGTCACCGGTACTATGGCGATATCAGCATGCACTAATCCACCGAATAGCAGGAGTGGAGCCAACGCAACCAATAAGATCAGTAGTCTTCGCTTCATCTTCAAATATCTCCGTTAAGGAAAAGGAAGTGGGTCCGGTCCTCCGTAAGCGCCCATATCATTTCTACTTAAATCCGTGTCATTGTAACTTACATCAGGGTGTCCTCGATCTATGAGTGGAGAGCTCCCCTGCAATCTGTAATCACCACTACCCGGGTTCTCAAACACAGGATCCTCCAATGTGTCGTTCGGATTTATCAGAGACCAAGGCGGGGGACCACTCGTCATTCCGCAGGCTGCATACTGCTGCATCGTACAGGACCTGTCCAGATTGGGCCATCGGCAATCTGCATCGTTCCACCGGCCCTGGGCGTCGTTCCATGGGTGGTTTCCGTGCAGATTGTTGTAGTCGCGCTCTTTCCCGTCAGCCACTGTCGGGTTGTCTGCGCAGGCGACCCATGCGGGGTCAGCCCACCCCCCAACTCTCAAACCAGCCATTTCACTCTTGTAAATGACGTTGTTTCTAATAAGTTTGCCAGTACTCATGGTACCGCCCGGGGTGTCGTTCACCGCCCCTGCCAGATCGTCAAATATGATACCGCCCCCCATCTCGCTCAGGGGGACTCCGTTGTCTGCCACGGTGTTGTTGATAATCTGGGTAATGTAATCCCCGAACCTGATGCCTCCCCTGTGATTTTCGTACACGAGATTGTTGT
>JAFDFO010000005.1 GCA_019309815.1 Deltaproteobacteria bacterium | reverse complement strand
AGTCTTAAGCATTCTCCATTGTGGGGTGGATTGAATTTTGTAACGGCACGAAAACTTCGGCGTGCCTGCAAGTCATGCGCTTTGGACATCAAATTTGAAAGGGGCGTGGTCCTGGAAAGCTTCCAAAGACTTCGCGAGGCGGGGTTTGCCAGAAGACAGAGATATTTCCTCCCCTTTTACTACTTCTTGGAAAAAACAGGCTTGATCAATGCTTTGAATCTGATTCCAATTCCGTTTACTACTCCATTAGTCATTGTACTGAAACACCAGAAGTGATCTGTTCTTGTTCAGGTGTCTGTGCCTTGAGGAGAGAGTCTTGATGATGATCTTACCGTCAATCATCCTGTTTGTACGCAGTTGACAAGCCGCAGACCCATTGATGTACAAGTAGGCACCGTTCTGAGGCACCGATGAATTTAGGTCGCTGTTCATGCTGACGTCACAACGGATAGGATATTCACATCATGTCAAGAAGTAGCGGTCTTCTGTCGGAGATTGTTCCTATTTCCCTGCTTATCCTGTCCGTCTTGTTTTTTTTCGCGAAGATTATCCTTTCAGGGAACCCACTTTTCGGCTCTGATTTTGTTCTCCAGTTCTACCCCTGGAAGAGATTCCTACATGACCATGTGTGGTCTGCCGGGACGCTTCCCTTTTGGAATCCTTACGTTTTCTCAGGCAAACCTTTTATTGCCAATATTCAAGCCTCCATGTTTTATCCACTCGATTTCCTTTTTTACGTGCTGCCCACAGGAGTTGCTTACGGCTATACCATCATATTGCATTTCATCCTGGGCTCCCTGTTCATGTACGTTTTTGTCCGCTCTCTTTCTGTCAACAAAATGGGGGCTCTGCTGTCCGCCACGATTTTTTCGTACAATGGATTCTTGATGGCTCATCTTTATGCTGGACATTTGACCCTTATCCACAGCTACGTCTGGATACCCCTTGTATTCTTCTATCTGCACAAGTTTTTGAGCACACCGCGGCCGAAACACGCCATCCTAGCAGGCACCTTTCTCGGGGTTCAAATCTTGGGCGGTTTTCCACAAATCGCCTTTTACACGATCCTCGGGGCACTTCTGTACGCCCTTTATTCTGTGTGTCTCGGACCGCAACGAAGAAGTGGCCAATACGTTGCATGGGCCGCAATCGGCATGGGGGCGATTCTTGTTATTGGATTCTGTTTGGCCGCTCTGCAACTCTTACCGACTTATGAATTCATGCAGCTCTCTACCCGTGCAGGGGGCACCAGCTACGAATTCGCCACTATCGATTCTTTCCCCCCAAAAAACTTCATGACGTTTCTTATTCCGGATCTTTACGGCGTGCCCGGAAATAAAACTTTCTGGATAAGCGATGCGAGTTGGACGTTTTGGGAGTACTGTGGGTATACAGGCATATGTGCTTTAGTGCTAATGGTCGTCGCTATCAGAAGGATTGTGGCAGATCGTGCAGGTATGTTCTTCGTTCTATTGCTTGTGCTTGCCTTGTTTCTATCGCTTGGAAAATATAATCCTCTTTACAGGTTCATTTACTATCTTCCTGGGTTTCACCATTTTCGTATACCTGCTCAAATCCTTTTTCTATATGTCTTTGCAGTAGCGGTGCTTGCCGGTATGGGTCTGAACCATCTTACAAACGGGACTGTTTTTTCCGGAATGCCCCGTATGGTTGTCCTTGCTGGTCTATCATTTCTTCTGGTCCTGGCGGTCTGGAGTCATGTTCACCCATACAGTTTCTTCTACGTCCTTTTCAAGCTCTCCAAACCGACTGGACTCACCATCGATCAAATCGGCCAGGTGCACACGGTCGTGACAAGTGCAATTTTGAGGGGCACCGGCATCTTTCTTATCATCGTTATTCTATTCTTCCTTTACCGCAAGGGTCTCCCGTCTTATGCAACGACAGGCAGCCTGCTAATACTGATTTCCGTGGCAGACATGGGGTCGTTTGCATTCCCGTTAATCCGAACTGTTCATCTTGAACCTTCCCCGAAACAAGCGTATCTGACCCGGCAGCTCAAACTGGATCGTGATGTCTACCGAGCTGTAGTGAGCAACGGTTGCTTTCCTGAAAATGCCGGGCTCCTGCATCAATTCCAGGATATCCAGGGTTATGATCCTTTAATATTGAAACGGTATGTGCAATATGTGAACAAGAGCCAGCAAATCCCTGCGGACAACAAAGTTGTGAACATGCACTACATAAGAAGCGTGGACAATCCTCTGATCAACATGCTAAATCTCAAATATGTGGTCGATTGTGCTTCCGCTGAACTCACGGAAAGAAAGGCCTTTGTTCCGAGGGCCCACATTGTTCACCAAGCTGTTGTGAAGGATGACCATGAGACCCTCGACTATATGATGGGAGACGAATTTGATCCCATGAAGATGGTCGTCTTCAGCAGCGCGCCGGACGTTCCTGAAACTGCGGGCGGAGAAGACCGTGGAGACCATGGGGAGATGTGCCGGGTCCTTTCCTATGCGTGTGATGAGATAAGCGTTGACGCCAAACTGAATACGCCGGGCTTCCTGGTCATGAGCGAAATCAACTACCCGGGATGGCAGGCCTATGTCAACGGCAAGAAGAGGACCCTTTTGACGGGGAACTACTTGTTTCGAACCGTGTCCCTGGAGCCCGGGAGGCATCATGTCCGCTTTGTATTCAGCCCCTCGAGCTTCAAAGCCGGAACAGTTGTGTCCTTTATGTCTGTAGTCGGAATTATTGTAGGCCTCATCATATTCAGCAGGAAACGAAGACCGTCATAACCCGGTTTCTCCCAATGACCTCGGAATTGCACAAAATGACCATCTTCGGAATAGAGATTGCAAGAGATCCCTCGGACAGGTGGGTGTGGGAACATGCGCGGATACTGTTTTTTCTCCTATTGGGATTTACGGCATTTAACTACCTATACAACGGTCTATTTCGCCCGCTTTCCACCGAAAAAGTCGACTTTGTGGCTTATTACAACGCGGCGATGGCGTTCAAGCACGGGCTGCCTATATACGATCACATGATCCGATTCTTCCAGGAAGGCATTTTCGACTATAAGGGGCCCAATCCCTATGTGTATCCTCCCGGATTTGTGATCCTTCTGAGTCCATTGGCTTGTCTCAGTTTCAAGCAGGCGTCCTTGTTCTGGATTCTGTTGAACCACATCTTTTTCTTCTTCGGTCTCATTCTTCTGATAAAAGCCATCAAGGATCGATACTCATGGGTCGAATGGATAACGCTGATCTTCGTGTGTATGAACTTCACGCCACTATTCATGGATTACCTCGTTGGGCAATGCAACACTCTCCTGTTCTTTCTTATCGCCGCGGGACTGTATTTTTACAGAGCAAATAAAGGTGTTTATGCGGGCATCGCCCTTGCCTTGGCAACCATGATAAAGATCATCCCAGGGCTTCTGTTGGCCTACATGTTGTGGAAACGTCAATATAGGGCATTTTTTTCAGGGCTCATTCTGTTGTTATTGATCACGCTCTATTCCTTGCTCTTTTTTGATGTCGACCTCTATGTCTGGTACTTCAAGTTTATGGGGAACCAGGATCTGTTTAACGCTTATCATGACAATCATGCTCTGACAGGCTTCTTCAGCCGATTCCTGGTCCATTCGGTATGGACAAAGGGAATGTTCAACAGTCCGGGCACTGCCCAAATCGCCATTTTCGTAAGCTCTGCGCTCATGCTTTTCTTTCTGTTTTACGTAACCCGCAAAAGATATGATCATTCGGATGATCGGAACCTGCGAGAGTATTCCCTTGTCGTCCTGACCATGCTGCTGACGAGTAAGATGACATCGACCCCTTATCTCGTAATGCTGTTGATTCCTCTTGCGGTATTAGTTCATGAACTCTTCCAAAACAAACCAGTCACAAGGTGGATCTTCCCCCTGGGTGCTGCCTACGGAATGCTTGCAGTTTGGTATCCTTTACCAGCAGGCAAATTTCTGGACATGGATATCTTCACGATCTACATGAGGGGACCGCAGGTACACATTTTTTCTCTTCAGTTCTTTGCCCTATTGGTTCTTTGGTTGTATTTTGCCTTCGCACCTTTTCCAATTGAAACAAGACATCCTTCAGACGGAGCCCATGGAAAAATTGATCAGCCAGACAAGCATAATGACTCTATACGGGCATTATAAGCATGCGCCTATCAGCCCGGTGGAGCGCCTGTTCGTTTATCTCAGATTACGCCTTTCTTCCTATCAAGTCATGGAAAAGCACGTCCCCACTTCCGGACAGATAGTGGACCTGGGGTGTGGCTTTGGGATGCTCACTGTATATTTGGCGCTTCTATCACAGGCAAGACAGGTAAGAGGGGTTGACATTTCACACCGGAGATTGCGGGCAGCACAATTCGCTTCAGCACATATTCACAACGTGGCTTTTGAGTATTCGGACCTTCTCCAATACACCTTTGACAGATGCAATTGCATACTCCTCATTGACACACTTCACTATTTCCCCGTGCCTGACCAAAACAGGCTACTTAAGAAATGCTATGAACGCATCGGTCCCGGAGGAAGACTTCTTCTGAGAGACTCGAACAAGGACAAGAAATTTCGCCATTTCGTTACAAGATTCCACGAAACCATCATGACACGATCAGGCTTCACCAAAGGAGAGATGCTTTGCTTCAGGAGTTTCGCTGAATTGACAAATTACCTTGAAGGGCTTGGCTTCTTCGTAGATGCCCTACCCATGTGGCACAGGACCCCCTTTGCAGACACATTGCTGGTCTGTACTAAGAGTCAAACAACTAACGACTCTCCATCGAGATAAACAACGACATGCAAGCGAAGTCCGAATCCGAAGACATTCTGCTATCCGTGGTTCTCCCGGCATTTAATGAAGAGGCAAACGTAGGGGTATTGCTCCAAGACATCAAGTATTACTTGGAACGGCAGAACTACAACGCCGAGATCATAGTGGTTGACGACGCAAGCACGGACTCCACATACAAGGTACTCGTTCAGTTCAATGAATCCTACCCGATTCGTATTATCCGGAATAGTAGCAATTCAGGAAAAGGATACTCTGTCAAAAAAGGTATTATGGCCTCCTCAGGAAAGTTCATACTCGTCATGGACGCTGATGGTGCTTACGCTGTGTCATCCTTAAATGATTTCTTGGTCCCCTTGCTGGGAGGTAAATTTGACATCGCTGTGGGCAACAGAAGATTGAACAGCTCGCGGTTTGTCATGAGCCCCAGGCACTTGCCCTATGTATATTTGCGCCATCTTGTTGGGCTAAGCTTTAACTTATTCACCAAAATGATTGTGCTCCCAAGATTCACGGACACCCAGTGCGGCTATAAATGCTTCCGCCGGGAAGCAGCGACAGAAGTTTTCCGGTTGCAGCGTATTAAGGGCTTCTGCTTCGATGTCGAGATACTTTTCCTCGCGGAAAAGCTTGGTTATCGGTACGTTGAAGTCCCTGTGACCTTTTATTATGACGGGGAGCGGTCATCGGTCAGGCTCTTTCCTCATTCTCTGTATTACTTGTTTGATTTAGTCAAAATTCGCCTTAACGATATCCTGGGGCGTTACCGTATTGGGAAAGACAAGTAGTATGTCTGAGACAGATATCGTATTTATCAATCCGCCCATCAGCTTGACAGAAAGATACGGGAAACTCTCTTCAAGCGGGAGCTTGGCACCGCCGTTGGGCCTTTGTCACCTGGCTTCTGTCTGCCGCAATGAGGGATTCTCGACCGCCATCGTTGATTCCAGTCCTCTGGGATTAAGTCACAGCGAGGTGGTCCAAGAAGTATTCTCACATAATCCTCGTGTCATTGGAATCACAGCCTCAACGGTTTCTATCCAGAGTGCCGCCAGGATTGCCGACCTGATAAAACAGCGAGATTCTGCCAAAGAGGTGATTATCGGGGGGCCACATGTAACGGCAGTCCCTGTTCCCACAATGGAACTGTACGGTGGTTTTGATTTGGGTGTCATCGGTGAGGGCGAACACACGATCACTGAACTCTTACACACGCTTTGGGCTCGCGGTGACCTCAGCAGTGTCAAGGGTGTTCTATTCAGGGACAACCATCGAATCTGTCAAAACAGGAAAAGAAAGCCTATCACTAACTTGGATGAGTTGCCCATTCCGGCGTGGGATTTACTCCCGGAACTAAGACATTTCTACAAACCGGTATCCCTCAGTTACAGTCAACTACCTTCCACATCTCTCATTACTTCCAGGGGATGCTCCGGCAAGTGCACGTTTTGCGACAGGACCGTTTTCGGGAATGTTTGTCGAGGCTTTAGTGCAGACTACCTGTTTGAAATGGTCAAGGAACTCTACGATAGATATCACATTCGCGACATTTTGTTCGATGACGACAATTTCATCATGTTTAAACCGAGACTCGCCAAATTCTGTGAACTACTGTCGGCATCCGGGCTTGGTCTGACGTGGGCTTGTAATGCGCGAGTCGACATCGTGGACATGGCAACGCTAAAGCTCATGGCCGAGGCTGGATGTTGGCAGATCGCATATGGAATAGAGAGTGGCAACCAAAAGATTCTGGATGTGCTTAGAAAAGGCATCACCCTGCAACAGATAAGAAGCGCCTTGACCATAACCCGCCAAGCAGGAATCCAGACAAAAGGTTTTTTCATGATTGGTTCACCTCTTGAGACCCGGAAGACAATGGAAGATACCATTCGATTCATGTTGGAATTGCCTCTCGACGATTTCCAGACGACTTTCTTTACGCCTTTGCCTGGATGTGAGCTGTACGAAACTGTAGAGACGTACGGAAAACTTGAAGATGATTGGTCGAAAATGAATATGTGGTATCCCGTCTTTATCCCTAGGGGCCTGTCTAAACACGAGCTGGTTGTCTATGCCAAGCGTGCCTTTAGAAAGTTCTACTTCAGGCCAAGAATAATGTGGGGCTACCTGAAGACTTTGAGAAAACCAGGATCTGTAGCAAAGCTCGCTGTAGGAGTTTATTCCATGTTGCGGTACCAGTTGACTGCATAGAACCCATCTCAAGGATGCGAATCAGCTTTTAGGGCCCCGACTGCTGAACCCAGAAAAAACATTGGAGTAGTGGAGTACTGGAGTAGTGGTTACAAGAAAAAGCAGTTGTTCTTTCATCCTTTTCCAGTACTCCATTACTCCGGGTGTTTTTGTTTCTCCATGCTTGTTTGTGGCTTAAGTGAACAGGCGGCGAAAAAACCGGAACATGGCGTCTTAAACGTGTTTTTGAGATAGGTTCTTGCATTGTTTGAGAGACCTCCCATGACAAAGCTCATAGTGAATGCTGATGATTTTGGACTGACCAAGGGCATCAACAGGGGTGTTGCTGATGGGTTCAAGAACGGGATCATCACTTCCGCAAGCCTGATTGCCACCATGCCCGCCTTTCAGCATGCGGTGGGACTGGCGAAGGAGAACCCCGACTTGGACATAGGTGTCCACCTATCCCTTACCGTCGGAAAACCTTGTTCAAAAAATGACAGACTATCACCAATCGTTGAAGGGGGAGAATTCATACGGAGCTACGTACATGTCATCAGAAGCATCTATGCGAACCGTGTACACATAGAAGACATTAAGGACGAGATGTCGGCACAAATCAGGAAGGTTCAGGAAGCTGGTCTTAGGGTCAGCCATCTGGACAGCCATCAGCACGTGCACATGCTTCCTCGCGTTTTCAAGTTGATGCTCACCTTAATGCAAGAACACCAAGTCCCCTTTGTCCGAGTCCCTGACGAGCTGGTCGGCGCAAGACAGCTTCTTACTATCAGAGGATGGGGCCTGTTGGTGTTGGGTTTGATTGGAAAGGTGTCGAGAAGAAGGGTTGTTCGGGCAAAACTGAGCACAACCGACCATTTCTGGGGCCTGTCTTGCAGCGAAGCCATGTCTCTTCATGATCTCACTCACATATTGAGATCTCTGAGACCGGGTACCCATGAACTGATGTGTCACCCAGGTTACAACGATGGCGCCCTTGGTCTAATTTATGACAGGCCGTCTTTCAGGGAGGAAGAACTTGCTGCCTTTACAGACGACAAAGTTCTTGAACTGGTTAGACAAAGGGACATTCGGCTGACGAACCATAGAGCACTTCTCAACCAATAAGGGCTGAGACGAGAGCACAGACAAGCATCTTGGGCGAATACCGGGAATCGGCACAGCCATGACGAGAAAATGACGGTAGATTCAAGTTGAGCCTGAAGACCAAACGACTCCATCCATTCGTGAAGCTCTTTCCGGTGAACTCTGCTGTCTACTTCTTCTGTTTTGTCTCAGCCGACCCTGTCTCTGGAGGCATCTCGAATTCGGGGAAGACGTCGTGAAAGCTCGTTTTCAGACTATCGTTGACCCGCTGTTCTATCCGGTACTGGCGGTCCAGTTCAAAAAAACCAGTCAGACAAAACTGGTCTGTCCTGACGAGTCAACATTGATTTACCTCCCTTGATATGATGAAGACGTATGAATCAAAAACTGAGTGGCTTCCCATCGTGTGTATAACTATTTGGGGTGCTGCCATCTATTCTAACACACTGAGGGTCCCTTTCGTCTTTGACGACCTTATCTATATCCAGAACAATCCCATCCTAAAAGAACCTCTGAACTTTGCCCGCATCGTTGTTTTTGCGCCTTCGCGATGGATAGGATTTTTTACCTTTGCCATCAACTACTTCTTCGGACACTGGAATACCATAGGGTATCACCTCGTTAATCTGATGATTCATATTGGGTCTGCAATTTGCTGCTACAGCCTCGTTCTTCTAACTCTCAGGACCCCACGCCTGAAGAATCAGCCTGTTGAGCACAAATCTGCCTTGGCCCTTCTGGCAGCGCTCATTTTCATAAGTCATCCGGTTCAGACCGAGGCTGTAACGTACGTTTGGCAGAGAGTGGAATCGCTGGCTGCTTTTTTCTATCTGCTCTCTCTCACTTGGTATGTAAAATTCCGACTGGACAGTGATGGAGAGCGACAGTCCTTCTCGCTGGATCCTTCATCTTCCTACGTAATTTCCTGTCTTTTAGCCTATGCATGCGCAATGACCAAAGAAACTGCGGTCACTCTGCCGGCTATGATTATCGTGTACGAAATAGTATTTTTCGAGAACTTCTCAAAAAGACTTAGCAGGGTGATGCTGAGATCTCTCCCCTTCCTTTGCCTGCTGATCGTTGTCCCGGCCTTAGCCTACATGAGTCCCCTTGTAACCAAGAATCTCTTGTATGAACCCCCTCCCGCAGGCGCCTATGTTCTCACTCAGACAAAGGTCATTGTGACCTACCTAAGACTGTTGGTGTGCCCCGTAGAACAGAATCTTGACTATGACTTCCCCCTGTCCGAGTCATTGCTTGAACCTGAGGTGATGGCAAGCATTCTGTTGATAATATCGGTGGTAGCCCTCGGAATTCTTGTCCGTAGGGTTTCCCCCTTGATCGCTTTCGGGATCATCTGGTTCTTTGTCACCCTATTGCCAACTTCTTCCATTGTTCCGCTCCCTGACTTTATCTTCGAACACCGTCTCTATCTTCCTATAGTAGGATTTGTATTTGTGTTGGTAGGATTACTCGTAATCTCGGAAAAACGGGTGAGAATAGTCACCACGGTATTGATCATCATGATCCTCATTTTCTCGGTAAGTGCATATCGGAGAAACAGCACCTGGCAAAACGACCTGACACTCTGGCAAGATACCGTAGGAAAATCTCCTCACAAGGCCCGTCCACGGACTAACCTGGCAACGTCATACATAAAGATCGAAGAATACGACAAGGCTCTCGCTGAGCTTTCTCAAGCCATTGCTCTGAAACCGGAACATGTTGTAGCTCATCAAAACGTCGGTGTGGCATATTTTCACAAGAAGGGCTACCAACGTGCCATTGCCGCGTTTGAGAGGGTTATCGAACTGGACCCTAATCAGGCGTCCGCCTATTATGGTCGAGGAGAGGCATATGTGCGCCTCGGGCAAAACGATCTTGCCATCAAGGACTTCCAGAAGGCCTTGTCGATCAATCCATCCCACCTAAGTGCACGAAACAACTTCGGCCTGATGCTGGCCGAGAAAGGAGAGTACCTCAAGGCGATCAGTGAGTTTGAAATAGTGGTTCGGTTGGAGCCGGACCACAAGGAAGCTTCTTTCAACCTGGCCCGAGCCTATACACTCTCAGGGCAAGTAGGCCGCGCGGTACGTCAGTACGAAAAGGTCATAGAGCTGGAACCAGGCTTCTTGGAAGCATACCACAATCTGGGCATCCTCTATTTAAGTCTGCTCGACAAGCCTGATGAGGCAAAACGATGTTTCGAACATGCCTTGCGTCTGACAAAAGACCCTCAGGAAGCCGCTAGGATCAAGGAAATGATTGCCCAAATTGAACAAGCCCAACCAAAACCCGAAAAAGCAAAGTAGGAAACAACACAAAAGAGGAGAGAGGGGCTTGCCCAGCAAGTGCTGTTAGTCGAATCTCCAGTAGAGAGGATCCGAATTGAGAGCAGGTATGGGCGCCCGCAAAGCACTACCAGGAATGACGTCTCCCACGTCCATCCCTTCTATGTCATACTTTGCTTTTCCTACACACGCGAAAAAATTTTCCAGGTAGCAGTACTGAGGGGGAAACACCACCCGCGCCCCCAAGAATAGCATGTCATCATCCCACAATACTTCCCCCTGGCCGACCGGTTTGACAGCAATCAACCGGCCTTCTTCAACCACATATACATGGTCGCCCTGCTTCTGAACCACCACATGAGAAACATAGCGCCGGGGGTGTTTTGCCGCCACGTAGATCTCCTGCGGACTACCCTCACCAACGTAGGTCAAGCGAAGAAGAAGCTCGTTCTCTGCCGGAGACAACCGACGAATCCGAAACGTGTTTTGAGGAGAATTGACAACAGTAATTATGTCACCCCACATCATGTAGTCGAACTCAAGAGTGAAATCCCTGGCGTTGGCCTTTTGCGATCCAAATGCCGCATTAGGGACGATACCATCTGACTCGTTGTACAAGTACTCCGCCTTTCCAATATGACGGGTCAGGATTCCAGCGTTGCCAAAACACGTCTCAAGTGCTATGTGCGTTCCGCCAAACAATTTGTCATCCAGATTGCGTGGCACAAAATCCACGTACAATTGTTTCTCCACACTAGACATTTCATTAAAGCGTTTTACGTTATCAATTGACGCCTTAACCGGGCTCACAATCCGCGCAATCTCCCCGCACATTCTGAACACATGATACCCATTAAGCGCAATCACAATACAGACGGCACACACTGCCCAGGTCTGAGGACGCATCAACGCTGTGCTAAAACGACGCCATCCGCCTTTGCTGTTCTGACCGGGCGTTTCAGACTGAACCGAGCAAGCTGCAGCCATGGGCCAAGAAAAGGCCAACACCAAAAATACATCCGGAAGGTAAAAGTATCTTGATTGCGTGACCACATAGAGATTAAACCGCCCCATGGCGATGATGCCATAATAGCTAACAGCGCACGCCAACAAGATCAGAATCAGATAGCAGTGACTTTTCATTTGCCTGAGGATTTGCAACCCCTGTGAACGCAAGCCAATTGTGAGAGCGGTGAAGAATAGTATGATTGCAAACATCGGCCCAATGCCTAAGTCGCTGCCCTGGAGATAAAACAAATCTCCAATGGTGTGTCGAGGAGCAAACCCCAGGTTACCCACCACACCCTGCCACCACAGCCCTTTCAACGTATTTAAGGCCGCTACCGAGAATAGGCCAGGGTCAACGCGACCCGATACCTCAGCTCCCATTTGAGACAAGTAGAGGCCCAAGAAACCACCGTAAAGAACAACTGCACAGAGAGCGAAGATAAACAAATTGCGTGATTTCGATCCAGAGTCTGACTTTTGCAGCATATAGTGCGAGCGGAACGCGACGATCATAATCATGGCGGGAATAACCATTGCTGCCTCGTAAAAATAGCAGGCAAGCCCAACCACCATACCACCGGCCAGTGCCTGCCACCATCGCAGCTTCAGAGGGTCTCTTAGGACAATCCAGAATCCCACAAGGAGGCAGATCGCTTGATGTATAATATAGAGATGATATGTCCAACTTACCGCATCAAAGTGGCTGAAGCCAGTGATGAACAAAACGGCGCAGAGTGAGGCTGTCATCTTATCATCATGCAGCTCTCGGACGATGGCGTAGATAAGAAGCCCAACCACTATGTGGGAAATCCAACTCAAGAGGTGAAACAGAACAAATGCATCCCCAAACACCTTGTGGATCAGGAAGAGCAGCAGGTGGGAAAATGGCTGAAATCTGGGATCACCAAAGAGCTCCCAAGAAGAGGCCTGAGCTATTGTTTCAACAGAGAGTCGAGAATGTAGAGCAAAGTTGGCTATGTACCATTCATCACTACGAAATGGCGTTGTCAGAACGGGCCAAAACGCCAGTAACGACCCGACAAGGCCTAGTGCAATAACGACACGGTGTGCGTTGGATTGATCTTGCATCCTGATCGAGGACGCCCTTCTATGTAAATAGCTGCGTATTCACAAAGCGTGTATGTGAGAGGCACCGGGCTCTCGCCCGGAGTCACCGCTCACTGTTACACAGCAAGTTCGCCGCCTGTAACAAACGAGCAATTAGATTTCTCTTGAAATACCTTATAAGCCATTCCTGCCCTTCCTCGTAATGAGATTTGTTTCTTTTTCATAAAACCATGTTGTTATGGCTAATATAATAGCAAGTATAAGGACCCCGTAGAAAACAAGCAATGCCATTTTGAACGGAGCGTGCTTAAAAACGAAGTCAATATGACTGACCCCTTTCCGGAGCACAATAGCCTTGAAGTTCACATTGGCACGATAAATGGGGACCTCTTTCCCATCAACGCAAGCACGCCACCCTTCATCGAATCCATCGGACCAGTACAAGATCCCGTGTGTGTCCGTAGCCACGTCAATACTGAATGAGTTGGGTTCATATTTCTTTACCGAATACGAAAATTGACCATTCACATCCAGGTCTCCCTTTGCAGGAGAAACATTATCGACCACTGTTTCACTTTGGATCTGAGACATCTCAAAACCGGCGAGGGAAGCATCCACGTCTTCTCTGTTGATCAGAACCCATTTGCTCAGCAATTGAATGGCATCCTCGGGACCTAATTTGTTAAGATATGCTGCAACCTCATTGTCTCTCATGGCGATTATGCCTTGTTTGAATTGAAACACAGGCTTCCCGACACAGAACATTTCTTTCATGGCTAACGGCGGAATGCCGGAGTTGATAAGTGCAAAGTAGTTTCTGAGTAGCAAGAAACTGGTCCATCTTCTGAAGTTGAGAGCTGTTCTAAAGTCATTTAAAGTTTCTGGATGTTTACTCTCAGGATTCCCTTCAATTGCCAAAACCGGGGAGAACACATAAGGCTGACGATAAATTAGCGAAAGGTACCTCACAGATTCGCGGGTTGCGCTAAGAAGAGAGAACGGGGCAGCACTTCTGTATTGATTAAACCCGGGCTCGTGCACATCTGTCTTGATGTTAAAAGCGTCCTTTGGATGTTGCTGGCCACGATATAAATAGGAGATCAGTGCCAGATGGCCACGCAAATCGCCCACAAAGCTTCCCCCAAGCATAATCAACAACAGAGCGATGATATACCTCTTCTTTCGCAAGGTGTCTTGTGTTTTAACCAGGAGGAATAGGCCAACCGGAGCACCAAGCAGTAAAACGCCTTTTGTGAGAAACTCTGTACTACCACCTTTGCAGAACACGGCAACAAAACAAATCTGACCAACAACTAAGCTGGCGAATATTCCTCTTTTTCCCAGGTCATTTCGAAAAATAAAACCAACAATAACAAGCAAGATGATAAGAAGAAATAAATAGTGCGTTTCAGGATAGCGAAGCCTTGTCATCCAATACACGAGCAAAACAATGGATCCCGAAAACAGAATAAATGCTACGATGCTATGAAGATGCCGGGTGCCAAGTTTATCATTGATCAGAAGTTTCAGGATACCGCGCTTTCTGACAGCATCTGTTGGAAAGAGAGAAGTGTTCCAGGAGTAAAAAATGTGATTAAACCCTAAAACGTAGAAGTACAAAACGGTAAATAGAAAAAAGAGCACAAAACCATGCGTATGCCTGGTGAACCAGAGAGGAGGATAAACATAATAAAGTATTCTATGCAGACCGCCGGCGGGTCCCAGCATCAAGAGGCCAAATCCCGCGGCAATGAGCAACCACAGGGATTTTAGTTTGTGGCTCCCAATCACAAAGCCTAAGACAGCAATGATCCAGGGCAACATGCCTATATACATGTAGGCTTCTGACCCTGATTCACTCTCAACTTCGGGGCCTGAGATAAATGGATTGGGTTCTGGGTAGATGGTCTGAACAAAGTCCCAGACGGATGAAAATGTGCCCGTATGCGTTATTAAGCTGTAGGGCATTAGAATACCATGGTCTTCAGATAAAGCGGTCCCTTCCCATTGTTGGGTCCCTCCCGTCTGCACGGGAGTCTTTTCCTGATATCCAGGATCTTTCATCCTTGCGGGGAATACGTATTTATCTTTTTCCAGCAGAACAACGATATTAGGCAGCATCATGGCACATACAATTGCCAGTGCCACTGCAAACTTGAAGATGAACTTGTCGCTCCTTAGTAGTTGCTTCAAGAGATCCCTGTGAAATAGCAAAAGACCTAAGGAAAAGAACAAGAACAAAACCCATATCCCGGAGGAATAATAAGATTGCCAGTTGACCCCGATCAGGGCTGCAAGAAGAAGCCAGTTATGCCAACGATAATCCCTATGGTACGTGATGCGCAAAAGAAAATACATGATGTATGGCACATACAAAAACTGATAAACTGCAGCAGCCTGCCTGAACGGACTGAACATAAATGAAAAGTATAATAAGATGGGTATCAAAGAAACTCGAATGAATATATTCGCAGCCAATGTGCGGAACACAATGTAGACCCCGAACACCATCACGATATTCTGAACAAAGTGCACCCAGTTATATAGTGACACAAGGTCATTGATCCCGAGATATTTCCCCACGTAGATAGTCAACAACGTAATGGGCTCTAACAGTCGAAGGTGTACCACTATGGGATAAAAAGGTTCACCCCCATGAGTGAATGGATTCCATAAGGGGAAATGACCATGGATAATGCTTTCGGCGAAGAATTGGAAAATCGGATACCCCCAGTAAAGGTGGTCGTGGATGAATGCGGTTTCGTGTAAAACCAACAAGGAGCGCAAGGTATATATGAGAAGACCTATTCCCAATACACCCGCCACAATTTCTATCAACAAGAAACGTCCGGCCACAGGTCGGCCAGCCTTTGCCCATCCGGTGTTATTCTCTGTCTTGTCCGGCAGGTCGATGCTCATAAAAACCATATCCTAGTGTTGTTTCACAGAAATAAGTTGCCCAACTTTCGCACCTCTATTTCGCACAAAGTTCAAAACTGCCAGGCGTTTAGCCTCAATGCATAGCGTGAAACTGAGAGGTCGTGTTGTTTTCCGAAACGCGATATGTGGGAGGGTCTCCATCATAGTTTCTGTCGGATAACAGCTTGACACAATGGGTGCGAAACTTGAGTGGGTAACTACCTAGCGTCAGGGAACAACTTCGAATTCATGATCTTCATTTTAGCGAGACGAAATATCAGGCCCGTGAACAAACATCCAAAACCATACTTAATGCTCCGATATAAATTAATCGTTGAAGACTCCGCAGTATACTTGGTTGGACAGCTGATCTCGGCAACCGTATAACCGAACCACAGGATCTGTGCGAGCATCTGATTGTCAAACAGAAAATCATCAGAATTCACTTGAAGTGGTAAGCGCTGTATCAGTTCCCTGGAAAAGGCCCTGTATCCCGTATGGTATTCTGAGAGCTTGGCCCCCAGAAACATGTTTTCGACAAAGGTAAGAAATCGATTCGATACATATTTCCAAATAGGCATTCCGCCCTTCAGGGCATACCCCCCGAGAATTCTGGAACCCAGCACACATGGATGAAGACCATTTCCGATCATGCCCGCCATGGATGGGATCAGCTTCGGGGTATATTGATAGTCCGGATGGACCATGATGATAATGTCGGCACCCTGTTCCAGGGCCAGTTTGTAACATGATTTTTGGTTGGCACCATAGCCTCTGTTCCTGTCATGGGTGTAGACAATCGTGTGCTGTAAAGTCTTGGCAATAGAGACAGTCTCATCCATGCTCCCGTCGTCAACCACAACGATCAGGTCCACTATCTCCTGAGCCATCACCTCTTCATAGGTCTTGCGCAGTGTCTTGGCCGCATTGTACGCCGGCATGACCACGATTACTTTGCTGTCTCTGAACATACAAATTTCTTGGCCAGGGTGTTTCTGAGACTTTCGGCCCAATCCCACCTACCGACCAATCCTCCTTTTCTTATTGGACCGCACTTCCCAGATAACCAATGCCAAAAAGGCGATGAAGCTGACCGAAGAAATCACAAGCCCCACGAAAAATGATGATGACCTGTAGATCCATTCAATCTCGTGACGTCCCGAAGCTTGTATTCGATAGCCCCTGAATCCGTCAGCATTGAAGCCCTCGACCCTTTCGCCATTATCAAAACATCTCCAGCCTGGAAACCACGAGTCAGCCAGGACAAGTGTATCACCTGCATTTGCTTCAACAACGATTCTCACATATGAATTCGTATTTTCCACCAGCCTAGCGCCTTTAAGAATGTTGCCCTCTTCATTCACAAGGTAAGCACGCCCTACGTATCTTGGGTTCATGTATATCACACCGCCTGGAACTGCTTTAGCAAGTTCCCAACCGACCCTTGAGCCATTAGCCGATTTCCTTTCTATGAGGTACAAGACCCCGTACCTAGCAAGGATGTTGGGGTCAGTATTATTATTGTTTAGGTAATGCGTGGCCGCATGGAAGCTGGATGGGAGAAGTCCCTCATCTCTCATTCTCGTAAAGACTGACCTCGGGAAGAAAGATCCGTAACCACCTATTGCTCGCATCCTGTTGAATATACCCCAGTCTTCGAGCTCTCCAGTATAATACCCTATCGTCAAAAACCTTCCCTCACCAGAAAGCATTGCAGCCGGCAACCCTTCTATTTGCCACGGGTCCACCACCGGTTTACGTATAACGTTATGCGCAAGGTACAATCCAGCGGGTACAAAGCTGTTGGCAACCAGTAACAGAACAAGCCAAACACACGACACAACAGCTTTAACCCTGGGTTCTTCCTTCTTCAGTACGATGGACAAAACAACGCCTGAGAGTATCAATATGCCCAAGAACCCGATGTTCATTTTATCGGGATGATACGGCGTAGCACCATATATGCCAAGCGAAATGAGGCCGGCAAGTATCAATTCAAAAGGAGGTAACACTAATCTCTTCTCGTTCATTACCTTCCTGACATACTTATCGGTCCCGGCTGCCCCAAGTATTGACAACGCCAAAGCAAAAACAAACATCCCACGCCATGGATCTGAATCGATCCCAAATTGAAAAGTCTTTGGCAAAACTCCCAGGTAAACAGCCAATAAAACAGCCGGGAAAATACATGAATAAACAATAAAAGGATCGGAAACTGCTTTCCTGAAATGCTTTCTTATTGCAAAAACAGACAGAGCAATGATAACCACGCCAATGTAGTAGAAGTAATTTGGGTAGTCACACCCGTCAAAGGAACTGCCCCAGAACATCATTGACCATAAAGAAAATCTATCAGCCACAAGGCCTTTAAAATACGGTACCAGTTTGCGATGGCTGAAAATACTTGCTTCAATTATCGGTATAACGACGACCGATGCCGAAGCCACTGCCAACAATACAGTGAGCCCCCTGCTTTTCAGAGCTCTTTTCACTCCACCAACAGACCATTGCTCAATTCCCTCAACGAACACGGACGCGGCCGAAATAAAAGCGAACTGAATGAATCCACCTAAAGCAGAAAAGAACATCAAGAAAAAAGCAAGCAACCTCCACCCAATTTTCACAGCACGGTCCTTGTCATGTTGGTCGCGCTGTGCGTTTATTTTCTCCAGTCTTCTAAAAGCAAACAGAGTGAGAGGAAAAAGAGCCAAACACAGATTCATACCATGATAAAGGCTCCAAAAAACAACCTGACCACTCAGAGTATATCCGAGGGTTCCAACCAGTGAAGCCGTCTTCGACAAATCTCTTTCCCGAAAATAAAGCCATGAACCAGCTATTGAAACACCCAACAGCAATAGCACACCATACGTATATGCCCATGCCAAACTAAAGAAAACGTAAAATACTGACATGGGATTGAGTATGTTAGTATTGCCGTCCGCCAGCAGTAATGTTCCACAGAACTGGAATTCGTTCCAAAAAGGTATTTGCCCGCTTAACATCTCTCTCACTGCATAGGAGAGCCTTGGTAACCAGACATGGTAACCGTCTGAACATTGAACAAAGGGCAAAGGTGCAAGAGAAGCTACCATCCAAAGAAACAAGAAGACCAGGGCAAAATACTCCCAGTTCCTTCTTAGCAATCGCATAATACCCTTGGGATTATCTTGGTCCACGTTCATATTCGCTTGACCAATCTGAAGGCAAAATGCTGAAAGGGATACCAAAACGGATACGAGACCTCCCCCACCTCCCACTCAAGACCGAGCTTGTCAAACAGCAAGCACCACTCTTCTCTGGTTTTGAAGTTTAGGGGAACCGGCATCCTCGAGGAATAAATATGATTTAACACGACGTCAACGATCGTTAATAGAAAACTCTGTTTGTCTTCAAACATCAGGAGTGCGTGTCCAACCCTTTTTCCTTCCAGAATCAGTGATTCTATGTGTTCCGAATGGTGCAAAACATCGTTGAACATGACAAAATCAAAGGACAGGTCATCGAAAGGAAGTTCAGCTGGATTTTCCATTTGTTTAAAGGGAATGTTCGTCGTTCGATAGTCAATTATGTCAGTGCCACACAGGTTCAATCCAAGCTCTGCGACCAAGACATCTGATACCACACCATTTCCACACCCAACATCCAGGGCCTTCTTCCCTTCTGCGCCCCAATTCCTGTAAGCATCTGCAATTATCTTGGCACGTTTCTTCTGGGTAATACTCATTGTTTCCTGAGTCCAACTATTCCTCTGGCTGCCTTGAAATAATTCCTAATATTCTTTCCTCGGAATTCTATCATCTTCTTGAACAGAAATCGCGGCGAAAAGAAGAAGTCGCGATAAGCTTTATCTATCCACTTCTGTGTATCCTTCATTAAATAGGGGATTCTCGGATAGTTTTCATCCAACAGGAACTTCCCCCAATAGTCCTTCTCGACGATCCCTGCCTCCACAGCTTGCTCGAACAATCTTGTTTTGGGAAGGGGGGTCGCAGCATTATACATGAGTAAATCCGGTTTTAGTTCTTTAACAAAAGCCAGAGTCTCTTTTATTTCTTTCTCTGTTTCATGCAAGTACCCTATTATAAGGTATGCAAAGGTCTCAAGCCCCACCTCCTTTGCCCACCTGAAGACTTGAAGGGTATATTCCTTATTGGTATCCTTGTTCATGAGTCTTAGTATCTTTTCCGAACCACTCTCGATGCCGAACCTCAAACTTCTACAGCCCGCCTTTTTCATCAGTCCAAGTAATGCAGGCGTGACAGAATCAACTCTTGTAGGAGCAATCCACGACACTTTTGTGCCTCTACTCAGCAACTCTTCACATAACCCCTCCACAAAACTCTTCTTGAGGGTGAATGTATCCGAAACAAAATTGATTTCTTGTATCCCATACCTGTCTATGACTTCTTCCATTTCATCTGCAACCACTTCCGGACTTCTAAATCGAATCTTTCGGTCCGATGGCTGCTTAAAGCAGAAGCCACACCTGAAAGGACACCCTCTCCCCGGGCAAAGCGTGGTCAGTCTGCCCCTGGCAATGATGGCCGCATAACGCTCATGGGGTAAAAGGTCCCTTGCTGGAGGCGGCAACTCATCAAGATCATCATGAATGAATGGAGGCGTCATTATAACCCTGCCATCCTCGTCCCTGTAGACAATCCCAGGAACATCACTAAAGGGCAATTCATTGTCAATCGCCTGAATTATCTTCAACATGGGATATTCGCCTTCGCCACGCACGGCAAAATCGACGAACTTAAACTGCATGGTCTCTTCGGGCATAGCATTTATTTGGGGGCCACCCATGACAACCTTGATTCCGAGTTCATGAGATGCCCTGGCCACCGCAAGGTCATCATGAACTGTTGGCGTCATACTGGTTATGCCGACTATGTCCGGCCCGATTCTCGCCATCTTCCTCTTGACTTGATCAATTGAAAGTTCTTCTGCCTCAGCATCTATGATACCCACTGAAACGCCTTTTCCACGCAAATATGCAGCGATGGAGGCAAGCCCGAGCGGCATAACATATCCCACCTCCGATGATAGACTTTTCGGAAGTCTCGTATTCTCCACCTTGGTGGGTCTTGCCCTAACTAGTAATACTCTCATCTCCAACTCTGCTGTTGAAACGTACCAGGGATGTGTTGCCTTTTTTTGCGTAGATATGTGTTGCGGGCTGAAGCTGCATATTCAGCGGACTGCTGGGGTGGCATGCCTTGATCGTTTAGTGACCTCAGCTTGTATTTCAGAATCCCTGCCAACATAACAAGGAAGTTTATTCCAATTTTGGCTGAAAATCTTAATAAGGAATACCACTCTCCAGGTTTGAGAAACCAATTCTCTGGGAGTTCAAACCACCCAGCAGGTCCGAATCTATTGAACACCAGACGAAACACTCTCTTGGGTCTCAGTGAAAAGAACATGTTGTATTTGATAATATCATTTCTCAGCTCCCCCTCACTCACTCCGTCAGGGACAAAGGAGAGTTTGTTTCGCCTAAAGGGATTCTCAGTCAACGAACCGCATGCGTTGAGATTTTCCCAATTATCACCTGGCAGGAACCGACCCTGAGTTTTTGCCATTTCGTACAACTTGGTTCCTGGATAGGGTGTAGCATTGTTGAACCTGACAAAAGCAAGATCCAATTCTTTTGCCAACTCATAGGCAGCTTTTCTATCTTCCGACGTCTCGGTCGGAAACCCCAGAATAAAAGTACCTGAAACCTGAATCCCATGTTTTTGGATTAGACGAACCCCATCAATAATCTGCTGGAGGGTTTCCCTTTTCCGAACCAAGGAAAGTAACCGGTCACTGGCACTCTCTATCCCAACATGGATTAGCCGGCAACCGGACTGTTTCATCACGGCCAGGACCTCGTCATCAACGTTATCAGCACGGGCCTGGCAATCAAAGCTAATACTATCTCCAAACCTACTAATAATGAGCTCGCA
The DNA here is from genome assembly GCA_019309815.1 of Deltaproteobacteria bacterium. GTDB lineage: Bacteria > Desulfobacterota > Desulfobacteria > Desulfobacterales. The sequence continues at coordinate 32,613 of JAFDFO010000005.1, read as the reverse complement.
CAGTTTCATGGTCCTGTCCTTGACAGGGAGAAAATTGTCATCCTGAAATGTCAGATGCCTCTGGCCCCTATATTTGAAAAGATACTCGATTTCTTCCACAACAGTCTCCGGCGATCTGAAACGATAGAACTTTCCTGAAATGCTGCGCTGGCTGCAGAAGATGCAATCATAGGGGCACCCCCGTGAGCTCGTGATAAAACCTAAAGCATATCTCGACGAATATCGGTAAAACATGTCATAAGGAAAGGAAGGAAGAGTATCCAAGTCCACCAGCTCTGCGCGATCATTGTGTATGGTGTTTCCATTGCTAAGGAAGGAGATTCCTTCTACATCAGAGTAGTCTTTCCCATCTTTTATTCTGTCATAGAGTATTTCGAGAGCCTTCTCTCCCTCACCTCTGACTACAATATCGGCGTATCCGGATTGTAGAACGTCTTCTGGCAGAACAGTGGGATGAATCCCGCCAAAGATGACCTTTGCATCCGAGAAATCGGGAATACTCTTGATAGTCCTTGCGATCTCAATGCTTCTTGCTATACCTGCCGTAAGAGAGGAAATCCCAAAAATGTATGGGGGAGTAAGATCCTTTGTTTTTGATCGAAACACGTCCGGATTGGCTGGTTCGATTTCCTCGTCCAGGACTTCCGCCTTTTTGCCTTTATGATGCAAATACCCTGCTAAGGCACCTATGCCATAAGGGACTGATAACGGAACATACTTGGCAAAAACACCCAGTTTCTTGGGTCGATCGCCGCTAGGACTGATTAGAATCATTGGCCAACTCTCTTCCAAAATTTGCTGTTAAGCCAAAGGGCAGTTTGTCGCAAACTCCCACTTCAAGTAGCGCACCCACTACAGCTGTTGTTCGAATTCACCTCGTTTTTTGAGAAGAATCAACTTCATCATCACCATTGCTTTGGCCATATACAGCATAACGGACTTTCCGATGTAATATCTGCCGTTGCGCAGCTCAAGCTGTTCATTGTTGATCATTCGCTGAAGGCGAATGCCAAATATCTCCGAAGCACTGTACCGCATCAGAAGCTCATCAACAGAAAGACCATCCTGAGACTCCCAGAGCTCCCTAAGAATACGAACTCGCCGAGCAGTCTCCCCCAAGTTGATGAAATGGAAGTAACCGTATCCTAAAGCGACGTACGTTATCGTACTGAGGGTTATCTGGCCCACACACTCCACCAGATCCCCCTTCGTTGAAACACAGTAGGCTACTTCAATCGCCAGCACGGTCGCATATCCACTGACGAACCCCTCGAAGACCGATCGTAACAAACCCCGGTTGTTGCCATGCCTGCATCGTGATAATTGAACGACGACGTTCGTCAGTAGGCCGAAAAGTGGTGAAAGAATGTGAATATGAAACAGTGGCACCGATCGTTTAACCCCCCTTGCCAGCCTTTATTATGCCACGATAAAACGTAAAAAGCCGTGCAATCAGGACGCCTTTCTTCGTTAGTCGGTATTTCCCTTCCTGAAAATCTGCCATCTTGTCAACCAGCAAATCCTTCAGTCTCGGTTCTATGAGAATTCTATCGTTCATAACGCCCTCCAAGCTCTCTTTTGCCAAACCGGAGCTCCCGGCTTCATGGATTCTCATTATGATGATGAGAGATGGGCTGTCTGCCTCAATGGCCGAATATGTGATCATGTATGCCAAAGTGAGCGAAACATAGTAGATCCAAAACTGCAAATATTGGGCCAAATCACTTGGGGGATGAAAACCGAGGATAGACAACCCGTGGCGATATTTCCAGAGAATGTAAGACCCGCAAAAAAGGAACCCCGCAAACAACAGAAATATGACCTTGGCTTGCCTTTTGGGGAGGTGGACGCGCCATATGACGACGTGAACGACAAGGCCCAGTCCAAAGAGAAGGGAGCCGTAGAATAGCACAGTCATGGACAAACCCTTATGTGAGAATCGTCATTCCAGGTAGCAAGCGCCATGGACTTCTTGGATCGCAGGACACAAGGGTGTTCAGTGAAGCAACCTTGAACGAAGTGAAAAACACGTAATATGGTACAATGGTGTTGTTCTGTGTGGACTACATGGCGACCACAAGTTGCCTCACCGGAAACCGAGGCCTCTTTTCCTTTACATTCATATTGAAATGAAACGGAATTGCGGTACCTGAATATGGGGCCCTGCTCTCGTATACGTTTGATTTTACACGCTTTTGCCAGCTCCACCTTCAGAATCACGATGCCTTGACCTGAATGGATTCTGTATATTATATATATAATTTCTGCTAATACGCAAGCCCATTGAATATCAATGCCTCATCCGGCGCTGCAATCATTAGCCAGGAAGCGGGGCTTCTGAAAGACATTGTCAGGAATTCGACATGCAAGTGGCGCGTTTTCGGGTTGATGCCGTTGAGGCCGCAGGTTGCTCCCAATTTCCCCGCACCTGACCCGATGATTGAACACAGGCCTTGGTGTGCGTGTGGCGCATAAACGAGCACGCAACAGCAAGCTGCGGAAGATGGTCTCGTTTTTGCGGGAAAAGGCTTCTGCCTTGCAAGCCACACAGTGCGAATAAGGGGATTTTGATGAAGATATGTTTTGTTCAGAAACAGCTGTTTCCCTATTTTGGAATCATGTCTTTATCTGATGTGTTGAAGCAACAAGGACATGAAACCGATGTTTTGATCAGTGCCAGTGAGCCTGATTTCACTTCGAAGTTGAGAAGCCTGAAACCTGATTTAGTGTGCTTTTCCGTCATGTCTACCGAGCATCGATGGCTTAAGAAGATGTCTCCAGAAATAAAGCAACTTATGCCTCAGGTACCCATTGTTGTTGGGGGCATTCATGCCACAATGTATCCGATGGACGTCCTCAAGTTAGATGGTGTGGATTATGTCTGCCAAGGTGAGGGCGAAGTTGCATTTCCTTCGTTTATTGACCGGCTTGAACGGGGTGAAGGGTCTCCCAAAGGTGTTCAGGGAATGGGCTGCTATGAAAACGGCGTTCCGACTCTGCAGGGCGTGGCTCGCCTTCCCACGAACCTGGATTCATTTAAAGAAGACCGTGCCATCTATTACAATCGATATTCAGAACTCAGAAACCTCGACCAGAAGATATTCATGTCTTCAAGAGGATGTCCGTTTGACTGTGCTTTCTGTTCAAACAGCTTTCTCAAGAAGATTTTCAAGACTGCTGGTAGATATATTCGAAGAAAGTCCCCCAGGTTCTTCATAGAAGAAATAAAACAGTGTCTGAATTCTTACGGATCTTCAACCTTCTTCTTTTGTGATGATCTGTTTGTATTCAGCCTGAAATGGCTGGAAGAATTCTGTCAGCTGTACAAATCAGAGGTCAACGTTCCGTTTATCTGCACCGGACATGCTAAAACCATCAAAGAAAGGCATGCAAAAGCGTTGGCCGAAGCAGGATGCCATACAGTGAGTTTTGGAGTTGAAACAGGAAATGAACGGCTAAGGAGAACTGTGTTGAACAAAAACATCACAAATCAGGATCTCCTGAGATGCTCTGCAGTTTTGAAGAATAAAGGTATTGAATTGCAGACTTCAAACATGTTTTGCTTGCCAGATGAAACGATTGAGGATGCTGTATCCACAATCGACTTGAATATCAGGATGGGCACAAACTATATGTTCACCGCCATTTTCCTTCCCTTTCCCGGAACTCGCATAGCAGAATATTGCATAAAGAAAAATCTACTGAAACCAGACTACTCTTTTGATGATTTGCCGGAGTCTTTTGTAAGAGGATCCGTTTTACTCAGAGAAGACAAAGAGATCCTTGCCAACATACATAAAGTAGCCCATCTATGCCTGATATTCCCGAAGCTCAAGCCCCTGTTTCTGTTCTTGGCCAAAAACGTTCGCTCAAAACACCTTTTCTTCTATATCTACCTTGTCAATACCTTTCTAAGGTACAACAAAGAGAGAAAACTAACCTACCTTAAGACCATCAAGTATCTTTGGACATATCGAAAGGGCTACTAGGATGCGGTTCTTATGAGCACCGACCTCCCGGACAAGACTCGGAATAACACCAGATCGGCAGAGGCCCACCGACCTGTGGCCAGACGTTTCTTGTCTATAGAAATTGTAGCGGGAGCATTGGGGATAGGTTTTCTCATATATACCTTGCGCTCCATGTTGGTTTTACATGAAACCACATTCATCCACGACCACCTTTACTGGGGATATCCGGTTTTTCAGTTCTTTGCCGAAAGCATTATCCATGGTCATTTCCCCTTGTGGAATCCATTCACGCATGGGGGTGAGCCTTTCTATCCCATAGTCATACATCTGAGACTATTAGAGCCTATCACTTTATTGACTATCTACGTGGGGAAGTATCTCGGTAGCAATGACCTTGTGTCGCTATATAACTGGGTGCACTTTGTTCAAAATATCGTGATGGTGTTCGGGGTCTACATTGTGTTCCGCACATTAGCTGCAAACATATTCATTCGAGTTTCTCTGATACCCATTCTATTATACTTTTCATTCATGTTCAGTCCCTTCAGGCAAGCCGCTGCAGTTTATCAGTTTTTGTATGTGCCATACATCATATATTTTCTTTTGCGCATCACATACCATAGGGATTATCGCTGGCATAACTGGTTTATTCTTGCAGCTCTGATCGGAGTCAACTGGCAATCTTATTATTCCTCGGGGATGTGGGTTTTCATCCTCTTCTTTTCCGTTGGCCTTCTGCTGTTTTGCCGAGACCTTGTAAGGGGACTGCTGAAAAGCGACAAGTTTGTCTTCAAGTTTGCTGTCACGCTTGTCATTGTAGTTGCGATGATGTTGCCAAACATCCTTGTTATGCTGGAAAAGGACAAATACGTATTCCCGGCGAGGATGATGGACGCCGGTTACGAAAAACAAGAGCCCAAAGGGTCTCCACAGCAATACGAAGGAACCTCGCTGCCGGAAGACCATGGTATTCTTATGCCCTACAGTTTGATAACACACACGGGTACTTCTTCATCCATCTGGGACTTTATCCAGATCGTCTATCCTGAACGTAATCGGCACATTTCAGGCCCCAGCAACAAAAGTATGTGGGGAACCCCTTCAGAAGCCTATATGTACATAGGGTTGTTGCCTTGGGCCATTGCTATTCTTGGTTTTGTGGTTGGAAGGCACCAACTCAAAACCGTATGGCTCGTTATTGCCGCAGGTTTTGGACTTTTGATGCTGGGACCAGCCGGCGGGCTGCATAGAACACTCTATTATATTTATCCGCCTCTCTGGGTCACAAGGCACACCCATGGTTTTGTGCTCTTCTTTCTATTTACCGTTTTGTACTTCTATGTTTTGGGATTCAATCACCTTTTCTCATCGTGGAACAGTTCTCTCTTTCCAGCAGATGCTGTCCGGAAAGGGGGTGCCCTGAAGACGCTGATCGACGACAGGCTTGGCACCCAGCATCTCCATACCATTGTTGCGTTTGTTCTGTTTTCGGGATCCGTGATTGCCCTTGTGAACTGGATGACACAGCTTAGGTATCCTGAAACCAACTATCTGTTCCTTCTTATCATCCTCCTGGTCTTCATCGGTTGGATTCTTCGGAATGACCTGGGGGACAAAGGGTTATTTGCTGGCTTGGTGGCCGGCCACATTGCTTTTGTCCTCACATTCTGTCAAAATGATGATGCAGAATTTCTTCGCAAGAGCTTTTTACTACTTGGTCTTCCCCTTTGCCTATTTCTTCTGATAAGGACGCACAGGCAGCTGTCAAAGAAGGGATACATTGTTGCTCTCATTCTGATTGTTTTTTCAGCAAGTGTAGTTAGGGAACTGACCGACCATGTCGCACTAACCGCCTATCTATACCGTGGGCAGACACATCCCCGGGAAGCTTATGGCATCAAAACAGACGCCCAAAGTCCGGAAGTCATTCATTATAGAAGAATTGCCCCGTTGTCTCTTCTCAGCAGAACTGCTCAATCTATCCGGTATCTTTCTCTTGTCTATCGGCAACCTTACGTGTTTTCCCCTGTGATGGCCATTAATCAAAACCAGTCAATCCCTTATCCCTATACCTTGGATGATATTACGCTGGCTCTCAGCATCAGACGATGGAGCAGTTTTCTACTCCTCAGGAACTACTTTGAACTCATTAATTCCGGCATCCCACCGTTGGCCCTGAGAGAAATGTTCTGTGTTGAAAAGCCCCCCTTTGAATTCAAGCAAGGCATAATTGCCCTGGAAGACAATGAGGTGGCTGCATATCTGAACAAATTAGGTCCCGAGGATGCCATTCAATTGCTGAGTAAATGGGTTCTGGTTAATAGAGAAGACGTGGACGGCTCTCTTGCTGAGCTTGAGACATCAACAACTGACTTTGTGAAAAAGGGGATCCGGGCATGAATCATCAGTTTTCGTATTCCGTGGGGGAATATGAACATGACGCATTCAGTATAGATGTTGTGACAGACAAACACGGGATCTTGTACTGGTCTGACGGATTTGATGAAGGGTGGCGTGCTTACGTTGATGGGAAAGAGGTTCCCATTTATCGTGCCAATGTGAACTTCAAGGCTATCGTCCTACGCCCTCTTTTCAAAATGGCTTTGCTTGCTTTCTATGGTACGCTTGGCCTTGCCATTATACTAGCATTCACCACGCGTCTTTTTACAAACAAACGGATCGTGTCATAACAAACAAAGGCAATAAACTTAAGAATTGCATGGAAGCTCTCGCACCCCACTCCCTTCAGTGAAGTCCAAAGTGCACACTACAAACCCGGTTGATAAAACGACAAAGTTGGAAGGCTTTGGAATATTTGTTCTGGTAATAGCCGGCATCGCCATGGCCTGGCTCAGCTGGCTGAAATGGTGTGATCCAATTATCGACTTTGGCCGTGAGCTTTATATCCCCTGGGCATTGTGTCAGGGCAAGATCCTGTACAAGGACATCAATATATTCTTCTATGGCCCTTTTTCCTACTACCTGAATGCTCTGCTTTTTAAGATCTTTGGAATTCACATAGACACAATTGTCCGATTCAACCTCGTCCTAATTTTGATCATTGCCGTCCTTATCTATAAGATAATCAAAACCGTATCCAACTCAGCATGTGCCTTCTTTTCTGTACTTTCCTTCATAATACTCTTCGCCTTTCCCCGCTATTTCCCAGTGCTTAACGACAATTTTGTCACACCGTATTCCCATGCAGCGACACACGGGATAGCCCTCTCATTCCTCGCATTCTTTTTTCTATCGCTCTATCTGAGCAAGGGCAGGATTGTTTATGCCTATCTTTGTTGGTTTGTAGGTGGGTTGGTATTGTTAACCAAGGTAGAGATATTCGTGGGGTTATTTGCTTCTATGGTCGTCACGTGGGCATGGATACTGCGCACCGAGAAACCGCAGGCAAATATTATAGCCATCCGATCTATAACATTTGCCTCTCTTTTGATTCTTCCACTGCTTTTATTCGGGGCTTACTTTGCACGCCTGTCCACATTTCCACAGGCCATCCTCTGCGTCTTGAACCCATATTTTTTGATGTTTCACCGTGGGCACTCTTTCAGCCCCTTGTTAGTGCGTGTCATGGGCGCGGATGAACCCTTAGCCAATACGGGTCGTATGCTGTATTGGCTGGGCATCTATGTATTATTCGCTTTGATCATAATGGTAGTGAACCATTTCCTGAGTGCACTCAGCAAGAATACCAAATACAAATTCGCGCCGCCACTCCTTGCTTTTTTGATTACAACCCCCTTCATCAATACTACTATTAGTGGCAGTTCAGCCTACCTGGACTATTTTTTCCCTCTTCCGATGGTGGTACTTTGCTTTGTGGTCTACATCATACTTAAGTTGCGGAAAACTGGATTGACCGATATTGAGTTGAAGAAGAATCTTATTACCCTATCCTTTTCAATCTTCTCCCTTGTCTTGCTCGCACGACTGCTGTTTAATGTAAGAGTTGTGCACTACGGCTTTTTTCTTGTCCTGCCGGGCTTTCTCATACTATTAATTATTGTTTTGCACATACTTCCTGCTCTAATGAAACGAATTACGGGAGATGCCCGATTTGGAATGATACCTGTTATTGTTCTAATTCTGTTTACTCTCTATTCCTACTTTTCTCACTCTGTAAGGCAATACAATCTTATTGATTACCCGATTAAGAGCGACCACGAGGTGATAAAGACTTTTGATCTCCGATATTCGGACATAGGACAAATTATCCAGCAAGCAATAGACAAAATAAACGTTGTTGTTGAACCGGATGAGACCTTTACGGTCTTTCCCGAAGGCCTCATGTTCAACTATCTTACACGTAGAGAAAGTGCGAGTCCTTATACAGCTTTTCTTCCCACATTTTTCTCCGTATTTCACGGGGACATACTGGAATCACTTCAGGAAAAGCCTCCCGATTTTGTACTCCTGGTAGAACGTTCAACAGTAGAATATGGCTACAGATATTTCGGTATAGATTATGCCGCCGATGTTTTCCGATGGATTGAGGAAAATTATGTCGAAATTGTGCAAATAGGGAAAAAGCCTTTTTCAGGAGAGGGCTTTGGAATTGTCATTATGAAACGGATGTCATCATAGAGCCGGTCTACCATATGCCATCAGACATTGTATATTGGTTTGCCTTAATCCTCCTGTTATACCTATCTGCTCTCGGTTATGGCCTCTGTGTCCTCTCGTGGCTTAAACTCGCTCCGCACAACACTCCCATGTACATTATCTATGCTTCAGGCATAGGATACGGAACCACTGCTTACCTCATCTTTATTCTGGGGATACTTCAAGTATTGTATGCAGGGTCGGCTTATCCGGTTTTAATACTGGGACTTGTGGCTTTATGTTACAGGAGGCAAGATCTTAGGAGCGGCATGCAGAAGTTGTTCAAAGATATCGCGCAGGTTACTGGACCGCGCTTCAGCATTGATAGATGGGCTTGGCTTTTTTTTATATGTCTATTCATCATTCTGAATCTGAGTATCACCTTAACTCCTCCACTATCTAAGGATGCCCTTATTTATCACCTTGTTGGTCCAAGATTATTCATTCAAAATCATGGCATAGGATTTGTTTCGGGAAATTTTTACACCAATTTCCCTTTCACGACCGAGATGCTTTTTACACTGGGCATGTTGTTGCAAGGCCCGATTTTGGCAAAGTTGATACATTTTTCCTTTGGTGTTCTAACACTTGTGGCCATTTTTCAGTGGACGGCAGCCAAATCCTCTGTGTCGACAGGGCTCTTGGCTGCTGCTGTCTATTATACTCTGCCATTGGTTGCCAAACTGTCAGGTTGGGCATACATCGATCTGTCTCTTGCCTTTTTTGTTTTAATCATGATCATAGCCTTACTGCACTGGAGGGAGTTCCACCATAAAGGATTCCTCGCATTAGCGGGAGTCTTTGGTGGGCTGGCCATGGGAACGAAATACTCCGGTATCCTTATGGTGTTGGTCATTATCCTCGGAGCACTTCTGTTTTTCACAAAAGGAAATCGAATGGGAGCTAGGGCCGTGCGGGTCTTTCTCATCGCGGCTGTTGTTGCTTCGCCATGGTACATCAAGAATTGGGTCTTGACCGGAAATCCGACATATCCCTTCCTGTACCCCCTTTTTGGCGGCCGGGAATGGTCACAGGAAATGGCCAAGACGTATGCAATGTTTCTGTCCTTTGTTGGAAGCGGACCCGGAATCTTGAATTATCTCAGACTCCCGTGGGATATCTGTTTTGTTGGCGGTGGTACCCGTCCTGATTTTGACGGCTTTATCGGGCCAATATTTCTCCTGGTTCCCATTCTATCAGTGGCTGTCCGGCCAAAATCTGTCGAAATAAGGTTCATGCTCTTTTTTTCTCTGCTCTATTTCATCCTGTGGGGCATGTTAATCCAACAGCTACGCCTCCTATTTCCGATTTTGCCGATTCTGTCCATTGTCCTCGCCCTATTAATCTACAAAAGCCCCCAGGCGTGGCTTCGGACCAGGTCATGCATTCTGTACTTCTGTCTTTTCACTTTCGCAATCAATACGTACTTCTATCTTGACCACTTTAGGCGCATAGCGCCTTATAAATATCTATCGGGAATTCAATCAGAAGCGCAGTTCCTAAGATCGCATCTGCCGAGCTACACGGCGATTGAGTATATCAATCATCATCTAACCGATCGTGACAAAGTCCTGTTTGTTTTCCTCGTGAATGGGCTGTACTACTGCAAACGCCCTTATGTGTATGATCCAGTATTCGAAGCCAATACCTTTATGGATGCCATAAAGGCAAGCACATCGGCACGAGAGGCCTTGGCACATTTAAGAGAGAAGGGTATCACCCACATTCTAATTAATCATGATTACGTGTCGAGTATTGCGTCTATCTTAGGTGAGAGGCATCGAGAAAAGCTTTTCAAGCTGATGGGATTACTGTCACCTCAGGCACGCTTTCGAAACTATAGACTTTATCGGGTGGCTGAGCGGTCTTAGAATTTCAAATGAAGTTAATGTGGATGGGTGTCTCGCCCTCAGGTTTCTTGACTTCGACATCGCCTTGCTTCAAGTCCCATAAGAACTCATTGACTTTGTGCTGCAGGCATAAGGAACCGCACTCCTTCTTTGCGTTGAATTTCTTTGAAGCAATGAAGTTGATGACTTCCCAGTACCGCTCGCTCTGCCACAGCTCCTTGAACGATGTATCAGCTATGTTTCCAATATGAAATCGCTTGTATTTATTGTTGAAAAGCATGCCACAGGGGGCAACAAGCCCTGAGCCTGAGAACTGCATAATGAACGGAGGGCCATAACACTGGGAGTACTTCCTCTTCCCGCCACTCATGAGCTTGGACCATTTTGCCTTCACAAGGTAGGCCTCGTCTGAGAAGCCCTCTGCCTGTTTCAGAATATCCACCATGCCAAAATACTGAGAGTAATCCACACCCAGCGATCCTTTTTCGTCGTCGCTGCAGTGTTTGATTACAAAGTAATCAACACCGAGCTCCTTTCCCAGCTTGGCCAAGGGGAGAATTTGATCCTCAAAATCAGGCAACAAGACCATCTGGAGACCGATAGTGACCTGAAGGTCCCTCTCCTCTTTAATCTCCACGCACTTCTTGACCGTATCGAACACAGTGTGAAAACACTTTTCTGAACAACCATGAATGTGCGCGTATCTTTTTGGTTCACCCGCTGACACGTTAAACCGCAAATATGTGAGGGCAGGCAGGATCTCTTCCAGCCGCTCCACCTGCAACAGATATCCATTCGTTCCAAGAGCCATGTCCAGTCCGTTAGCCCTCCCTCGCAGTATGGCGTCATACAAATGGGGGCTGCAGGTACTTTCTCCGTCACTCACAAAGCTTATCGCCTTGACCCCGATTTCAGCAGCATCGTCAAGAAATCTGAAAATCACATCCCGGGTCATTCGCTTTTCATCATTCGCCTGAAGCTGGCCGTAGCAATACACGCACCGATACGTACATCGTCGGGTCAAGGAGCAGTCAATGGTAATTGGCGCAATTCTCTCGCCTTTGAGCCATGCCTCAACCCTGTCTCCGTGCCAATCGAGCTTGTGCCCGTCTAAGATAGGCTCTTTCTTCAATGATTCCTCTGTTTTCGAACCTAGTTTAATCTCTGAAACGTGACAGACTCGGTCGCAATATGCTTCTGCCCGGAGAGACCCGTCCCTTTGAAATATACATCCATCACGAGTTGAAGGTATCCTTTAACCACTGCATAGAAAGACTTAAACGAAACCGCTTTCGAGACGCCAGAGCTCCTTTTCCTCAGGAGGTTTGGCACTTCAGCAAACAAATACCCTCTCTTGATTGCTTTTATGAGCAATTCAGTCTGATAGAAGAAGCCCTTGCTCCTGAGTTCAAGATCGCCAAGAATTGCCCTGCGGTACAAAACCGTACCGTTTGTGTAGTTCAGCCTTGTCCGGAACGTTATGTTGACAATGGCCGTGAACAAGGAAGACAACCGCTCGCGCCCTTTGGACCGCACTCCCTTGTTGGAAATGAAAGGAACCACAATGTCCACGTTTTCAAAAAGATGGAAATACCTGAGCGCTTCGATTGGCTCATTTTCGTCGTCACCAGGGAACATTGTCACGACATCACCCCCAGCCACATTGACCCCGTCCCAGAAAGATCCCCCGATCCCTTGAGGCGTCTCGTGCACAATCATCCGAACCCTTGCTTCCTGTTCGGCCCTTTTTTCAACCAAGTTACCAGTGTTGTCGGTACTCCCATCATTTACAACGACTATCTCACCGTTTATTCCAAGATGATCAAAGGCGGACAGGGTCCGCTCAATAGCAGATATGACATTGTTCTCCTCGTTCAGGGCAGGCATGACAACACTCAAAGCAAATTGGCCTTTGTCATTACTCATCGGTCCTGTCCTTTTAACATTCTTCTTACCAAGCGGATAATGTCTTCCGCTCCAGGATAGAACGCTTCTTCCAAGACTGGTGCTCCTGGCGTCGGTGCATCCGGCAAGCAAATCCGCCGAATTGGAGCGTTCAGGTCGTTAAACGCCTTCTCAGCAATGATTGAGGCAATCTGTGCCGCCACGCCACCGGTATTCCAGCCATAATCCGCAATCAGTAATCTACCCGTCTTCTTCACCGATTTCAGGATGATCTTTTCGTCCAGGGGACGGAGAGTTCTGGGATCAATGATTTCACAACCAATCCCATGCTCTTCTTCGAGAATCTTCGCCGCCCTTAGGGCCTCCGGAACCATGTGAGATATGGCCAGAATGGTCATATCGGTCCCTTTTCTAACAACCCTCCCCTTCCCGATTCCAATGGTGTACATGTTTTCCGGAACATTCTCCGCCTGATCATAAAGCCATCGATGTTCTATGAACATCACCGGGTCTTCATCTGCAATACTAGCCAGGAGGAGACCTTTCACGTCGTAGGCGCTGCTGGGCATGACCACTTTTAGCCCCGGGATGTGCGTGAACAGGCCATGCAGGCTCTGAGAATGCTGAGCAGCAGACCCCCATCCCCTGCCGATAATTGATCGGATGGTTATGGGAACCGTCTGCCTTCCGCCAAACATATACCGCCACTTGGATGCGTGGTTCACGATCTGGTCCATAGAGAGTAGCAAGAAGTCCATTCTCATATGAACCAGGATCGGTTTCATGCCGGCAATGGCTGCCCCGATAGCTATCCCTGTAAATCCGTTTTCAGCTAAGGGCAGATCCATGACCCTGCCATGTCCATACGTTTTGTCCAGATTCAGGGTTGTTCCAAATATCCCGCCCGGGTCATCTACCCCTTCTCCCATAATGAACACACGGGGATCGATATTCATGGCTTGATCCTGAGCTTCTCTAATTGCCTCTCTGTACGTCAAAGGCCTGTCTCCCCTGCGACGGGGCAGACTGTCATCACGATGGATAGCGTCGGCTTGTAACTTTGTCCACGGCATATTCTATCTCCACCTCAAACCCTTCGGCTTCTGCAACGCCAGGGTTAATCGAGCTTCCACACATCCTCCAAGAGTTCATTCACACCTGGATGAGGGCTTTTCTTGCCAAACAGGTAAGCGTCATGTACCTCGCCATCAATCCCGCGGGTAATCCTGTCAAGCTGTGCTTTCTTCAAAGTGCCTCCCTTTAGAAGTTCCCTTTCAAAACACCTCACAGGACATTTTTTCACCCACTTATTTAGCTCCTCTTGCTTCCTGCAGCCGAGTTTAATGTCACAGTCCGGCCCGACATGCCCTTTCCAACGAAATGTCCTGCATTCCATCAAGGTAGGGCCGCGCCCCGTTCGTGCCTTCTTAACAGCCTCCTGGGCGGCTTTGAAGACCTTGGCGACATCATTGCCGTTCACTCGAACACCGGGCATCAGGTAGTACTTGGCTAATTTATAAATATGGTCATGCGGTTGCCTTTTGGACTGATGAGAATGTGTCGCGTAAAAATTGTTTTCACACACGAAGACGACCGGAAGTTTCTTCAGAGCAGCAAAATTAAGGCTTTCGTGGAAGGCCCCTTCATCCACCGCACCGTCTCCAAAAAAGGAGACTGCCACGCGTCTTTTCTTTTGCATGGCGGATGCCAGGGCTGCCCCCACGGACAGCGGGATATTGCCCCCTACTATGGCCGTGGATCCACAGACGCCCACTTCAGGATCGACCACATGCATTGAACCCCCCTTCCCCCGAGAACACCCCGTTCTTCGGCCATACAGTTCCGCCATGAGGGCTTTCATGTCGCCCCCCTTGGCTATGTAATGCCCATGGCTTCGATGAGTACTGAAAACATAGTCCTCCCTGCGCAAGTTGGCACATACGCCCGCCGCCACTGCCTCTTGGCCGAGATACAGATGGACCGGTGTTTTCATATCCTGGTCGCAGTAGACGTCAACGATTTTTTCCTCAAATCGTCTGATTCTGAGCATCAACTTGTATAAATGGATCAACGTCTTCCTAGAAATATCAGTCAATGTGGTTGCCTCTTCTCATATGAAGTTTACGTGGCGATGGGGGTGTTTCAGTTCCCAGAGGTACCTATTGATTTCATCTAGCCTGCACACCTCTCGACATTCTGAAACATCCAACTCGTGCTCTACCATCTCCAGAACCTTCTCGCGTTGTGGTCCCTCCCATATCTGAGTAAAAGTCTTTTCATAGAGGCTGCCATAGAAGAACTCCTCTTTTCCCAGAAAAGCGCTGCACGCCCAGACTCCGCCATCAGAAGATATATAGGCCCAGAAGGGAAGCCCCAGGCAACAGTCATAGCCTCTTTCCTTTTCCGTCAACTTCGTCATTGTGTGATCCCGGAACAGAATCTTGAAATCATTACCAGACAGCCTATCAAGGGCCTTTTGAAACGATAGCATCTGGCCATAGTCAAAATTGACGTCCAAAGAATGACTACTCAATGGATGTTTCGAGAAAGGCTTTATCGAAAAATAATCTACACCGATTTCCTTCAATATGTTGGCGAGTTGTTCGGTTTCCCGGTAGTTCTCCGGGATCATAAGTAGTTGCACGCCAATCGTACAACTATACTGATAGCGTCTCTTCATGGACACAAGCTGTTCCAGATTTTCAAGCACTCTGTCAAAATCACTTGCCTGCGTTCCGTGAATCCGGGCGTAATTCTCCCTCGTAGCAGCATTAAAACTGACCCGGATCCAGGACAATGCTTCCAGACTCTCTTTACTGATACGCTTGTTAATGAGGACACCGTTCGTCGTAACAGAAACGTCGATCCCGCAGCCTTTTGCAAAACAGATCAACTCTTCAATATCCTTGTGCAGCAGAGGTTCCCCCTCACCTGCAAACATGAGGCTTTTCACTCCGCCGCCTGCCATCTCTTCAAGTCTTTCCTTGAATATTTGGGTGTTGATATACCTTGCTTCATATCCAAGATATTCAAGGGCACAAAATATACATCTATGGTTACAGGCGCCTGAGGGGCCTACCTCCACATAGATTGGGAAGAACTTCTCTCCCTTGAGCCATTTGTTGAGCCTGTCCACATGAAACATCAACTTGTGGCCATCTATTCGAATGTCAGCCATCTAACCCTTCCGCCTGTTCTCCATAATGGAGTCCAGTATGCAGTGACAGATAGCATGGTGAACAATTTCCACATGACCATACGAGTTCGAGGACACGTAGAAGTTGAGGGAACCCGTTCCACGCAAGGGATTCTCTGACACAAACCCCGATAAGGTAAGAATCTCACACCCCTTTGCTCGGCCAGCCTCCACACCACGCAGGATATTCTCCGACTGCCCGGAACTGCTTATGGCAACCAGGACATCTCCCTCGTCACCAAACATCTCAATAGGTTTTTCAAACACATGCCTGTAACCGAAATCATTGCTAATACATGTGAGGAGAGAGGCGTCATTGAACGCAATTGCCCGCATACCACCAGCTTTCCAGAAATCTGTTGCCTGGTGGCTTGAGATTGCAGCACTTGCGCCATTTCCTATGAACATGAGCTTGTTCCCAGCCGAGATCCGGGCGTCAATCAGCCTCGCCGCTTGTTCGACGCCTTCTACAACTCCAAAGGCATGCTTTTCGACATCAGTCACCTGAATGTCTCTCAGGCATTTCTCTAAGGTATCCAAGTATGAGGCTATTGCTTCTTTCACTTACCCTCCCTTTCCCTTTCAACTACTTTAGGAGTGTAGTTAAAAATTTGTAGAGGGGAACAGGTTCGATCGAGTCACGGTTACACACAACCTGTACTGCCAAAGCACCCACGGCATTTCCAACAAGCCCTACAAGCTGTGCAGGAAAGCCTGCTGCAACGCACAGAGATGATATTGACAGATATGCGTCTCCCGCCCCCACCCTATCAACTATCTTTGTAGAAAAGACAGGGGTCTCGCAAAAACCGTCTTTCTTGTCGTAGGTCAGGGACCCCCGATGGCCTCTCGTTGTTGTGACCATTTTGCAGTCAAGCTTTTCGGCCACCGTATTTACGGACGATTTCAGCGGACCAAATTTGTTTCGTGTGGCAAGTCGAATCTCCGGCTCATCAATGCAGACGTAGTCGGCCCGATCATATTTTGTAATGAGGTTGAAACCCAAGTTAGAGCTGTTTGTTTGAGTATTCACTGCAAGAAGATGGCCCCCTTTGCACAGGGCCTTCATCATGGGTGGACCAATAAGACCGTGGCCAAAATCAGAAACCAGGACGAGGTCATAGTCGTCCATCACCCCTTCCAGATAGTCACATATTTCCTTTTGAAACTCCCCCCTGAGACCCCTGTCATTAAAGAAGTAGATTCCGAACATCTTAGTCAAGAACGAGGGTTCAACATATCGGCGTTTGACAACCGTTGGGGCGTCCTCCTGATAATATATCTTAGGAATGATATTGCTCTTCAGACTGTTCAAGACTTCGTCTTGGCGGGTATTTTCTGTGCCCAAACACGTCACAAGATGAACACTATTACAAAATCCGGCTACGTGATTCGCAACCGCCAGGATGCCACCCGCAAAGACCTCTTTGCTTTTGTACTGTGTAGAAATGATCGTCTCTTTGGGTGACTTGCCCATTGGTTCGCAGTAGTAATACTCATCAATGATCGTATCTCCAACAACAAGCACCTTGAGTTTCTTTAGCCCTTCAATTCTTTCGATGACCGACTCGGCATCATGGACTTTTCGCAGGTCCTCGAGAAACTCCTGGGCTCCTCTGGGAAACACGTCGAAGTAGGTATTCAGCAAATTCGTTGAACTGAAGGTGATTTCATCTGTGAAATGTATTCTGCCGCCCACCGATTGCACGGCGGCTTCCTCTTCCGCGATTTTACCCGTAAGATCCTTCTCCGGATCAGTATAGTCGCTCCCTTTTACATATAGGTCAGGCCTGAGCATTTTTACGGTATTTACGGCTGTCGGCCACTGATTGATCGCAACGTAGTCTACACAAGCGAGGGAAGCCAAGAATTCCGCGCGCAATGCCTGATTGAACACCGGGCGCCCCGGGCCTTTTCCCACAAACTCGTCAGGAGTCAAGGTGACAACCAGGACATCCCCTTCCCGTTTTGCGGCTTGGAAGTGCCGGATATGACCAGGATGAATGAGGTCGAAGACACCGTGACACATCACGATGGTCTTTCCTTCTGATTTCAAGGCACCGACAAGGGATGTCACTTCTTCCAGTGTCTTGATCTTGGGGTCGCTAAAATCCAAGTTCATGAACGGTTGCTCCTTTTTAGATCATTTCTTTGGGGTGACAGATGCTGAAACCACCCTGCCGTGGCATCAGCGATCTTGTCGGGAGTCCAAACTGGTGCCTGACGCCAGTGGTCGATATGTTCAAGCATGACGGCTACGCCTTCTTCAAAGGAGACCTTAGGAGTCCAGCCCAATAAGTCTCTGACTCTGGTCGTATCAGCGTGGGTGCAGTCAGGTTCGCCGGGCCTCTTCGGAACGTAAACCACTTCACCCCCCAAGAGTTGAACCAGTTTGTTGATGCTGTACGTACGCCCGCTCCCAACGTTCAGGATTTCACATTGGGCAGCGCTTTCAGCTGCCATCACAAAGGCCCGAACCACATCGGTCACGAAGACGAAGTCCCTTGTTTGGCTTCCATCCCCAACAACGGTAAAGGGCTCTTGGTGCAGTTTCTGTGCCAGAAAAACCCCGAATACAGCACCATACGTACCAGATGTCCTTGAGCGAGGGCCAAAGACATTGAACAGGCGCAAAGACACCACGGGAATTTTATAGACCTGATGCCAATGCATCACGCATTCTTCCCCAAGGTATTTGGTTAGAGCGTAAGGATACTGAAGTCGGATATCAGCCGACTCTGGGGTTGGATAACTATCTGGAATCCCATAACAAGATGATGAAGCCGCATATATGAACCGTTTGACTTCAAAACGACGCGATGCCTCCAGTACGTTGACCGTACCATCTACATTTGAACGATAGTATAGGAGGGGGTGCTCTATGGACGGAACAATATCGGCCAGGGCGGCAAGATGGAAAACCCAGTCTATCCCCTCAAAATGGGGGGCTATCGATTCATATTCCGCCACGTCGACCTGTTGTATGGAGAGTTTCGGATTCGACCTGACATGATATAGGGTCTCAGCCCGGCCAGTGGTGTAGTTGTCTAGAACGGTTACGTGATGCCCGTCATCTAGTAGATGGTCCACCAAATGACTACCAATGAAGCCGGCTCCTCCCGTAACGATGCAATGCATAGTTGAATTTCCTTTACGGCTGATCTTTATTCATCCGGAGCTTTGAGATTTCTTGTTTCAGTTTATCATCGTTCGGGTCTATGGACAACGCCTTTGAAAGCAGCTTCCCCGCTTTTGCCCGGTCACCTTGAAGCAGATGGACGTACCCAAGATTCTTGTATCCTTCCGCAAGCTGCGGGCTCAATGCTATCACTTTGCCAAAACTCGACGCGGCCTCCCTGAGTTCTCCAAGCATTGCATGACTCTTTCCCATGAGATTATGCGCTGGGCTGAAGTCCGGGGCTATCGCCAAGCACTTGCTTAGCTCAAAAATGGCGTCTTGATACTGTCCACGCTTAAAGAGCGGCTCTCCGCCCATCTGGTAGTGGATTTTTGTGGCCTGCTGCCATCGATCGACCCGCAGTATCTCACCCCTGAATGCCAGGCGAGTCAAGGCAAAAAACAGACCGACAACCATCAGCGTCACTACCGCCTGCTTAAGTCTCCTTGCTGTCACCATTTCCTTCAAAGCATAGAGGCTGTATCCCGCAAACAGACAGAGATAGGGAACAGCCGGCATTCGGTACCTTGACTGAACCAAAAAAAGCATGCCCGAAAGCAGGTAGACAAATACAATGCCGTATACAAGAAACAGCTCTCTAAACCTTCCCAGTGAAAGCACCATGCCCAGGAATCCCAGCGAGGCAATTATGCCATACCTAACGAAAGGGAAAGCCAGGATGGCCTTATATTCTTTGTAGGCAGACGCAATATAGTGCATTTCATAGTCATTGAAGAAGTAAAATAGTTTCTCGACTTCAAGCACGACGTAGCCCGCCGGATTATTCCTTATGTCGCTTAGCGTCCTCCCCATCCAGAACCTTGAGGATTCAGACGGGGTCAGGTCTTTTCCGGTAAGCCTGGAAGCTGTCTTCCGGTACAAGACATGGGCATAGTCAGGCTCTTCCCCTGTCTCCTCCATAAACCCTTCATTGGGAAGACCAGTGCCCTCCAGAGCAGTGGCCCCTTTTCCATTACCGTGGAAGAAAACCTTACCAGCATCAGCGGTGACAAGGACAAAATCGTGAAGCTTCACATAGTTCCTCACCGTAACGGGCAAAACCACCGCAAGCGCCACAAAGCAGAAGACCAGCGTCTGAAATCTTGTGCCAATCCGACTATCTCGGTCTCCCAGGAAAAGGATCCAACCGGCCCCTACAGGCAAAAACAACAAGAAGTTTGGCTTGGTGATGATCGACAGGCCTGCAAAGAAACCGGCAGCCGCAGCAAAGCCCAATTTTTTGTTCAAGACCCCGGAATTTTCTTTGACCTCAAGAAGGAGATAGACCGCCAACATACTGAACAGAAGGACAAAGACGGTCGGCTCCAGGGTTGATTCCAGCACCATCAGATTGCCATAAAAGGTAAAAAGAAGGGCGGCAAAAAGCCCCGCTTCCTTCCCGAAAGCCCGGCGCCCCAAGGCGTACACCATCAAACAGTTCAGAATGCCCACAAACGATTGGATTGGTTTGACAAGGTTCCAGTCCAGATGAAAAACCTTCTTGAGAAACGTCAGGGAATAGAGGTAAAAAGGGCTCAGGTCGACGAGCCTGTCCCCAATGTCAATCCCCCGTGCTAATTTTTCGGCAAAGAAAGGGTATTTGAAAAAGATTACGGGTTCATCTATGTAGATGAGGAAGAAGATCCGCGTCGCAAGGGCTATCAAGAAGAGTATGAGGTATACTGAGTAGTCTCCGGCTGATTCCCTATCATCGAGAAACATGTTCATCGGCTACTAACCTACCAGTGTTTCTCGCCGTATTATCGTGTCAACCATATCCGCTCGTTGAACCCTGCACCCGCCCAGTTCCCTTTCTGGTAGCCGTAGACCCATACTTGCAATTCCTCTCTAACCCGGATAAACCGGAACCGGACAAGAATGTAGAATAATGAACAAGGGATTCTGAATGTCGAGGTTTTTCCTTCTTAATTCCTTGTTCGACATTCGACCTGCCCGCAATGCCTTTGCGTAGATTCAGGGTAGTGTTTCAAGGTGAATGTCATTGCCGGAGACATTATTCTCTACTTAAGTACTTTGCATGGCAGGCGGGTATTCGTTATTCCAAGATTATTTTCTGCCATAAAAAATATGAATCTTATGACTAAGGAACTTAGCGCCTAATTGGCCCCGATAACTTATACAGATCTTTCATGAATACATCAAGATGATTATAGGTGCGATTCTTCATGGGATGGAGTGACAAGAACTCATTGACAAAGTGTACCAAATTGATTTTATGCTGGGGGAAATATCAAGAATGACGCACCTGAAGGCAGAAACGATCCAGCACATCGGGGTCACACCACACACTTCAGGTTTACGAGCCACGGTGCGACAAGATCAGGAGAAGTATGTCACAAATGGGTAGTGCCGTGAAGAATCCCGGGAACCGTTTGTCGAAAAGACCTTTCACAAGGGTGATCTCTGCTGCAATTGGCCTCATCCTTGTCGTGTTGGCCCTGGTCTGGACACGCGCGTTCTTCGTGTCCATGCATGCGTATCAGGAAGGAGAAGAATACTTCAAGAAACACCAACATATTAAGGCAATCACTTTTTTCGACAGGTCCATCCACTGGTATACGCCTTTTAATCCCTACGTGCACAAATCGGCCCAACGACTCTGGGAAATATGTACCCGGGCCGAGCAACAGGGCGACATTCAGCTCGCCCTGATTGCTACCCGAACCATAAGACGAGGATTCCTGGCGGCAAGGAGTTTCTATACCCCCGGTAGAGACTGGATCGACAGGTGTGATGCAAAGATCGCCTCATTGATGGATCAGGGCTCGAAGGCTCGACGACTGAGTGATGCTGCCGCGGTCTCCTCGCCCCCGCAGGCAAGTTCTGAACCGGATGTCTTTTGGACGCTAATCCTTGAAGTCGGCTTCCTCGGTTGGATAGGATCTGTAATAGCCTTCTTGATGCTCAGCTTGACCGGCGGCCAAACGGCGAGGTTGAGATCCGGAGCCGCCATTTTCTGGGGGATCATGGTTATCATCTTTTATGCCATGTGGATCGTCGGCATGATACAAGCGTAGTCTGCCCGCACTCTGGAAACCGTCAACCCCGGGAGCAAATAGCCCATGAAGATCGGCCTCATGAACAACCCTGCTGTATCTGTCTATGATGAGATCATCTTCTTGGGTGAGGCCCATTACGAATTTGTGGATCTCACCATAGAGGGGCCTAATGCCTTGAGTCCGGACCCGGAAAGGGTTCTTGCACTCCTCGACCAGTACAACCTATTCATTGTTGGGCACACTGACCCCTGCCTCCCGTATGCTTATCCCTTGGATTCGGTCCGTAAAGCCTGTTTCAAAGAGCTCGAACGCTGTGCCGGGATCTTCTCATCCCTCGAAGCGACCATCATGAACATCCATCCCTGTTACTACTCTCCGCCGGCCATGAAGGAAGATCTGGTACGCCTAAACATCGAAGCCTTGAAACCCCTTGCGGAGATGGCCGGCTCGTACGGGCTGACTCTTATTCTGGAAAACTTCAAGGCACCGTTTGATTCCGTATCCACATATTCCCGGCTGCTGGAGGAGGTACCAGGACTCCAAATCCATCTCGACTTTGGCCACACGAATCTGGGAAAAGACGATGGAGCGAGCTTCTGCAAACAGCTAGGTGGTCACATCAGACACGTGCACTTTTCAGACAACCGAGGGCGTGAGGATGAGCACATGCCTTTGGGAGCAGGAAACATTGACTGGAAGGAAGCCGTGTCCGCGTTGAAGTCGATCGGATATGATGAAACCATCACGCTGGAGGTGTTTGTCAAAGACAAGAGTGTATCTTTGGAATCCCTCGAGGAGAGTCGAAGGCTTGTTCTTGACCTTTGGGACAGATAGCAAAGGTAAAGAGTTGAGAAGGAGAGTGAAATGGACTTCACAAGCTTCCTGAAAGTTCTCAGGGGAGATGCCAGGTTGACCCGGCGACAGGCATGCCAGCTCGGAGGCCTGTTGGGCCTCTCTTTCTCAGCTGTTTGCCAGCTGTGGGCCAGGCCTGTCCGGGCAAGAAGCCGCAACGTCTTTAACAAGGAGGTCGCCATGCGCCTACCTGCCCCTGTGTTAGACGGAAACATCTCACTCGAAAAGACCATCAGGCACAGGAGAACGATAAGGTCTTATTCCGAGGAACCCTTCACACTCGCCCAGCTTTCACAAATCCTATGGGCCGCTCAGGGTATTACTGAGGATGGAGGGTTCAAGAGAGCAGCCCCGTCCGGGGGAGCCCTCTACCCAATAGATGTTTATGCTGTTGTGGGACAAAATGGTGTCCAGGGGTTGAGGCAAGGGATATACCGCTATGATCCCCCTCATCACTCACTCGAAGAGCGAGCTGACACCGATGCAAGAAAGGATGTCGCAAGGGCTGCCCTGACACAAATGTGGGTGGCCGGCGCCCCTGTCGTCCTGGTCCTTACGGCTGAATACCGGCGCATCACCGGCAAGTACGGTGAACGTGGCAAGCGGTATGCGATGATTGAAGTAGGCCATGTCGGCCAGAATATCTTCCTGCAATGCGATGCGCTCGGTCTTGCAGCGGGGATCGTAGGAGCCTTTGACGACAATAAGGTCGCCAGGACTATCAGCGCCAAGAAGAATCACGAGCCTCTCATTATCATGCCGGTAGGATGGCAGCGTTAATTTGTATCACAGCCTTGTTTGTGATACAGGGATGAAAATGGGATTTAATGCCCGTGGCCGGAATGACAAAGGACGGGATTACGGGTTTGGCGGATTAGTTGCAGCGGGTGCTGCCTGAACGGGCCAACCCCACAAATGAAAGGAGACATGTCATGAACCCAATCAAGGTAATGGTCAATGGTCTGCCAGGCAACATGTCAACCATCGCAGCCGAACACATAGCTCAAGATAGCGGCTTGAAGCTCATTCCTCACGCCTTGACCGGGGCTGACATAGAAGCAACAGAGACCCAGATCGGTTCTGAAGCCGTCCAGTTAATCAAACCGGACCAGAAACAAGAGGCAATGGAGTCCATTAAGAAGTCCGAGGGGGTGGTCATTTGCGTAGACTACACCCATCCAAGTGCTGTCAACGACAATGCGGAGTTCTACTGCAAAAGTGGCCTCCCTTTTGTGATGGGAACCACCGGCGGAGACAGGGCGCGCCTGGTAGAAACCGTACAAAGCTCTGACGTTGCCGCCGTGATTGCACCAAACATGGGGAAACAGATTGTGGCCTTCCAGGCGATGATGGAATATGCTGCAAAAACCTTCCCCAATGTCTTCAAAGGGTACGGCTTGGAGATCAAGGAAAGTCACCAGCAAGGAAAGGCGGATACGAGCGGCACGGCCAAAGCCATGGTGGGCTATTTCAACCAGTTAGGTGCCCCTTTTTCCAAGGATGATATCAAGATGGAACGCGACCCGGCAGTTCAGCAGTCCGAATGGGGTGTCCCTGAAGCATATTTGAGCGGGCATGGATGGCATACCTATTCGCTCCACTCCGAAGACGACACGGTTTTCTTTCAGTTCACGCACAATGTGAACGGCCGCGACATCTACGCCAGAGGAACGGTGGACGCCATTCATTACCTGGCCAAGAAGATCGATGGGGGTGCTAAAGGGCAGGTATTCTCCATGATCGACGTCCTGAAAGGATCATAGGGATGCGCGATGTCATGGCCCTGGTAATGGCGGGAGGCAAAGGGGAACGTCTCTACCCTTTGACACTGGATCGTTCAAAGCCCGCAGTGCCCTTTGGGGGCATTTATCGCATCATAGATATTACACTTAGCAATTGCATCAATTCTAACATTTACAAGATCATTGTCCTGCCCCAATACAAGGCGCAATCCCTTGTGGAACACCTGGAAGCGGGATGGAACATATTCAGCTATGCGCTGGGTCACTATATGAAAGTCGTACCTCCCCAGATGCGCGTAGGCGAAGACTGGTACCGTGGCACCGCCGATTCTGTCCGACAAAACCTGTACCTCATAGAACGGGACCTCCCAAAACATCTCCTTGTCCTTTCGGGCGACCACGTCTACAAAATGGACTACGCCAAGTTCAGGAAGTATCACGAAGAAAAGGGGGCAGATATTACCGTCTCGGTGATTGAAGTGCCCATATCACAAGCCCATCGTTTTGGAATCGCGGAGACTGCAGCAGACCACAGGATTACGGGGTTCAAAGAAAAACCAGCATCCACGAAACCGATGCCCGGCGACCCTCGTTATGCCTTGGCCTCCATGGGGGTCTACATCTTCAGAGCCGAGGTGCTCACCGACTTATTGAAGTCCACGGACAGAGATGATTTCGGCAGGGACATCATTCCGATGGCACTGGAAAGATATTCCGTCTATGCCTTTCCGTACAAGAAGAAGAATTGTATTGAGGATTTCGTGTACACCATCGACGAAGCCGGAAGCCGGGTGCGTGTTATGGAGCCATGCATACGGGATTCCTCTTACTGGCGGGATGTGGGTGATCTAGATGCCTACTGGAACGCAAACATGGACCTGACGGGCGTAGACCCCGTCTTCAATCTTTACGGCTCAAAATGGCCGCTCAGGACATTTCAGGCGCAGTATCCACCCGTAAAAACAATCTTCCGCGACACGGCTTCCAGTAGAACGGGCATGGCCTTGGATTCGATTGTCTCTCATGGTTCTATTATCAGCGGCGGCATCGTGAAAACTTCGGTGGTCTCCTATAATGTGATCGTCAACAGCTGGGCCGAGGTAAGTGAATCCGTGATCCTGGCTGATGTAGAAATCGGCAGACATTGCAAGATTATGAAGGCAATTATCGACAAAGGAAATCGAATTCCGCCGCATACTGAAATAGGATACAATCCGGAAGAAGACCGCAAGCGCTTCAAGGTGACACCTCGGGGCATTGTGGTCGTACCCAAAGGAATGTTTCAGTAAACAACCCAAGTCCGAAAGACGCGGCTCTGGAAAAATGGAGTACTCCAATACTCCAGTTTTTTGGTACTCCATCACTCCATTGCTCCAAGAAAAAAGGGGGCGGGATTTTTCATCCCGCCCCCTTTTCTCTTGAATCACTCCTGCAAGCCCTTAGTGTGGACTCACACCCTTGCCTTCATATTCGGTTAACCATTTCTTGATCTTCGCAATCTCCCGGTCAATCGCCTGGGCCTTTTGAGGATCATATTCCTTCGCCTTTTTAAGGTGGCGATTCATCGCCTCTCGATACAAATCTGCAAGCTGTGTTTCGCCGCGAGTAATCTTGCTCTCCGCAATGGCATACTCAATGGCCGCAAGGTTCTTTGCCAGCATATCTTTCTCCAGGTCGGTTGAGGCATAAGGGATAGCCTGCATCAAATACTTCTTGGCCGTCTCAAAATCGGCAACCGTCCCCTTGCTGCGGACCAGCTCTCCCTTGCCCAACAGGACCAAGAAATTCATTCTATTCAACCGTCTCCTGATTTCTTGTTGTCTAGCGTCAGTCAGGGCGTATTTTGAAGCATGTCCCAGATAAGATTTGGCAGCCTTAAGGTCCGGGGTTTCCCCGGTCTTCAGTATTTCATCTGCCCGGTTGATGAAGTATTCAGAAAGGATACCGAAAGCCTGCTTCTTGGAATATGCCTCTTTCTGTTGCACGCCGGTAAGGATCTTGGGATCCGAGAAGCTGGCCATACGAGTCCAACCCATGGGAGCAAATCTGCCTCGCCAAAGCTCAACCATTTGGTCGTTCTGCATAAAGGCAAACTTGTTTGAGTTAGATAGACTTGCCAGTAATAGGATGGCAATGACGCATGCCAGAGCACCCACCGCATACTTGAAGGTTTTGTCCGTAGGCTCTTCCGGGGGCGGCGTGTAAGACGGTGGCAATGGTGGTTCCTCTGCCGCCTTGGGTTCAGGCGCCCGAGGGGCTGCCTCCTTCTCAGGCGGCGCCTCCCCATCAAAGCTCCTAAACAACAGTTTCTTGATCCTTTCCTGGTCCTGTTCGCTTGTCATGATCTGGGTCTCCTCCGCGGACAATTTGCTTTGGTCTAATAATCCCTTTTCCTTCTTTTCAAGCTCAATTAATCGTTGCCAAACGTCATCAGAAACCGGGTTACCTGTCTGCAGTCCACTAAATCCTTTGGACTTATAGCGTTTCTGCCATTTGTAGTATGTTGACTACGGAAGCCCGAGCTCCTGTAAAGTAGTCTTGACCGAGGCTGAAGAGCGTTTCACCCCATCAAGGATTGCTTTCTTCCTTGTGGATTCCTCTCTGGGACTGGCGGCTGGAGATTTCTGGGGGTTCTTCCCGCGTGATTTTGATGAACTTTTTCGACCCACCATAGGCCCGTGCCTTTTCTGTTCCGCTCCGCCTCAAAAAGCACGCGCTTTATACAAAATTCCGCTGTTTTTGTAAAGCGATTTCTCGTCCAAAACCGAACAACCCTCGTCCATGAGACGAGGGGTTCAACATTGGGCTTGATTACAATCAACAATTTTTCAAGCCGGACCTGCCGTGGACGTCATGCCGGACTCGAGGAGCCTGCCCCGCATCGTGGTGCGGGGCCGGAATGACAAGTCGCCTGGCGACAACCTGATCTTTGCTTCGCCTGAAGGCGAGGGGTTTCCACCATCCTCGAAAGAGACACTAAGATTTCCTTTACCGGGGATGGGAAACCGTAGGCGTGCGCATTATCCGCTGTGCTGGAATGAGTTCTGGCCCTCCAAAAGCCGTTCTGCCTCTCCAACCTTATCAAGTACAGCACTAACCGACGTTGCAAGGGAGACAAATTCCTTGACTATCTGGTCTCTAGCCTGTCGTTGATTCTCCATCAAACCACTCATGTCCGATGCACTCCCTGTGAAAGCTCGCATTCGGTCGACAAGGGATTCATAGAGGCTGCTCGACATAGCGTCCACTAGTTTGAAGAGATACTGGTACTTGAGGTTCTCTCTGTAGTCCATGAGATGGGCGGTAATAGATTCTCGGAGTTGTTCTTTGATCCGCCGGACGCTATCTTCCAGCGAACGGATGGCGCTGTCCAAGTCCCCGCCGACTCTCTTTCTTAACAGCTTCTTCACAGCCTCCATCGTATTATAAATCCCCAGTCGCAGAATCGCCTCTGTCTTGATGCGACCCGAGTACCGCATGGCGGTAACAAGCGGCGGAATGCTCAAGCGCGCATCACTCTTGACCAGGTCAATCTCCGGGCTTTTTGGGGGCGTGTACGAACGTTGCTGAAGTCTTATTCCAAGCTTCTCGGCGGTCCGCCGATGTTGATCAACAGCATCTTGAATCATCAGGCTATAAGGCCCTGACACCTGCTCAGCAATCTCCTTGATCTTCTCCTCCCCAATGCGAACAAAATCAACCAGCTTTGGGTTGGTCGTTTCGGCCATATACCGGTTCGTAGCCTCTCGTATGTTTTGAAAGATCCGGTAAAGCGTGGACAGGAAGCCGGAAGTCTCAAGATCCTTTTCATAATCTCTCGCGGAGATGTTGTAGGACTCCACAAACTTAATAATCCCCTGGACGGTGTCGCCATATTGAGGGTCGAAGAACCGGTCAACGTCGTTCCGGAGCTCACGCTTCAACTTTTCTGTCGTCCCGTCGAGGGTATCCTTGATCACCGAAGTCACCTGATCAGAGGTCTTTCGCCTCTTTTCCATCTCTGCAAATGCCGCCTTAATCTCGCCGGCATCCCTACTGAACAGGTCATGATTGATCTGAGCCCAGTCCTGCATGCCGGACGCCATGATCGAGATCCGTTCCAGGTTTGTCTGAAGAAGGAGCCTGAGACGATCGTCCGATATCTTTCGCACGACGGCCTGCATGAAACGGTCCGTCCCCTGCTCAGAAAACGCCACCATATCCGCTTCTTCCTGCCACTGTTCAAGTCTCAGAAGGTCTTTCCGAGACAAAGTGTCTTTCTCTTGAGCAAGATCGTTGAAAAGATTATGCAACGCAGAAAAGGCAAACACCTCCGGGTCTGGCAGAATCATGCCAAGCTCATCCCTCGCCCTCTCAACTAGTTTCGTCATCCCCGTCAAGCTCTCGTGTTCACTGAGATCGCAGTTGACAACAAAGAATATGTTCTTCAGTAGCCCCATCTTCTTTATGATGTTCAGAAACTTGATGTCTGACTGGCGCAGGCCGGTGCGGCTGCTCAACACGTAAATGATCAGGTGGGCGCTGAGGAGATAGTCCTGTATCATGGTTAGATGCAGCGGGTTAGGGGAATCGCTGCCCTGACAGTCAGCAATCTCGAGGTTCTCTCCAAATCCTTCAGGAGGGACGAGGGTTAGGACAATATCCTTCAAGTAGACTGATAGGGATTCCTCCCCAACAAACTCCTTTTGCCGGTAGAATTCTCCTTCCTCAAAGACGTGCGTCTTGGGTTCAAATGAGACGAGGTCCTTGATTCGTTCGTATCCCTTCAGATACTCCAATATGAGCACGCTGTTGGGATCCCGGGCGTCCTCGGAGATGAGCCGGCCTGCATTCAAGCCGGACACATCTTTTTGCAGTCTCACTCGATCTTCTTCGCGGTTGATATCGAACTGTCCGTCATCCGACTCCCGCGGCAAAGCAGAAAACAGGATCAATGCCTGGCTCATGTCAGCGTTGACGTCATCCCAGGTCTTAAACTCCAGCTTGGCCTTCATCGAGGTTCCCGGTCTTATCTTAGTAACGATGGATGTGACGACCCCCGCACCTCTCTTGACATAGTCACCCCCAAATAGAGCATTGACCAGAGTACTCTTCCCCGACTTTATAGAACCTACCACTGCCACCCGGATCATCTCCTCGCCCAGTTGTCTGTGTACTGTGTTTGTGGTTGTCTTCCAGGCTTCGAGGGGATCGTGGGACACGCCATCAATCGACTCTGCCTTCCGGATAACCAGACGCAGATCCTGATTGATGTCTAGTATGGCACTCTTGAGGTCGTTGTAGGTTTCCACGGAATTATGTTCGGCAAGAATCAGCTAAGACAAAAGAACTTAGCTCCGCTCCGCAATTGGAATAATGGAATATTGGAGTGATGGAATATTGGATTTATGGTGCGTCTGGCTGAAAAACATATGGAGAAATAGTGAAAATTGATCCCAAAAGCCTTGACTCAAATACAGAAGTCATGCGTTTTTAACCCATTATTCCATGAAGGCAGCAAAAACAGGCTGTCGCTGAAAGGCTGACGAATCCAATGGGTTATAGAGTTTCCGAGATGTTTAGGATGATGCTTTGGTAGCCACCATCCCACAAGGCCCAAAAAATGCGGGCCTACTAACAGCGCTTGCGAGCAACGCCTCTCTATTATGACAACGGGCAACGCCCTGTCAATATCTACTTCTCTAACGTGGAAGCGATGCTCACGGTCCGATCCGTAAGCATATGGACATACCCGCCCATCTCATTGTCATACCATCCATACACCACGACCTTCGTGACCGGAACATCAATGACGCTTCGCGCAAGGCAAGCCCCCACCTCATCAGTATAGCCGGGAAGCCGTTTGAGATCGAATGAAATATTCGCTGTTCGGGTCTGGGTCTCCGTCCCTTCAATTATGGCCGTGGCCAAGGGATGTCCGATTATGTCGGCGGATACATTCTGCTCTTCCGAATACACAAGATACCCTTTCCTATTCTTCTTAGCAGCATCTTTGTAGATCTGATTGACTAGGTCCCTATCGGTGTGATCCTTCTCAGCATCGTCCTGAATATCGACAGTCAAGATGATGAGTGAGCCTGTTGAGACAGGAATCCGGACAGATTCAGCAACAAAGCCTATCTCCTTCATCTCTGGTATGACCAGCGACAATGCCTTGGCAGCCCCTGTTGTCGTCAGGATGATGTTGTTCAAAATGCCCCGGTTGCGACGCAAATCGGTCGCTCCTTTCTTCGGCGCCCGGTCCAGTACGAGTTGGGAGCCGGTGACCGCATGCACGGTAACCATTGAAGCCGTCAAGATTCTGTCCAGACCAAAATGGTCCAGGAGAGGTTTGACCATGTATGCGAGACAGTTTGTGGTACACGAAGCATTCGATACGATGTGGTGGACGGTTGGGTCGTATTCAGCGTCATTAATGCCCATCACCGTCGTGAGGCAATCCTCCGGCCACGCAGCGTCCTTGTCCTTGATCTTAAATGGTGCTGACGTGATCACCTTCTGTGCCCCGGCAGCCAGATGGCCCCGAATCGATCCGCCCGGAGCATCCGGGGGCAACGTGGGATCCATGAACTGCCCCGTAGATTCTACCACCAAGTCCACCCCATGCGACTTCCAGGGAATATCCTTGGGGTTCCGTTCCTCACGCAGAATCGTCACTCTGATTCCATGTATCACCATCGAGCCGGTTTTTTCATCCAGATTTTCAATCAAACGCCCGGCTTTGTACCCAAAGAGATAGTTGTGAAGGCTTCCATACGTGGAATCCCTTTCAATGAACCGAGCCACATTGTCAAGACTTGTGCCCACCGGACGGCCGATATTGACTACAAGCTCCGGAAAGACTTTTTGCCCCACATGCTGCCATATGGACAGCTTGCCGATACGCCCCAGCCCGTTGATTCCAAGCCTTCCACTTTTCATGACATCTCCTCCCTCCCAAACGTTGTGAACTCACCCTTGTCCGCGGGCGCGGTGACTAGCTACGGACCTACCCACCTATTGCTGAAATAATACTTTGGAATTCCAATGCGTTAAAGCTTCGAACTATGCATCGAGATATGGGGGGTTTTGGCTTTTTTGTCAAGGAAAAAACAGCAACGCGCCTTTATACCTTGATTTTTCAGACTATTGCAAATAATTTCACCTCAGTATCGAACTCAATTCTTAAGGGTCCATAAAGCACAAATCCAGATGTCACAATTATCCCCCTATCTTTCGTTGCCAATTCTGTCGTTCCTTGTCTGCGTCATTTTAACGCCTGTAGTCAGGCAGGCAGCTGTGCGATTGGGGCGGATAGCTCTCCCGACGGAAGACCGTTGGCACACAAGACCCACTGCCTTGCTAGGGGGTGTTGCCATCTACTGCGCCGTCGGCTTCCCCCTGTTGCGGTTTGCCGATTTTAGTGCCGTCTTCGAATACGTGCGAGCACATTCTTCCGGAACTGAACCCCCTTCCTACACCGCAGTCGTATGGCTGGGTATGACTGTTCTGTTCGGCCTCGGCCTTCTTGATGATCTTCGCCATGTGCGACCGCAGAATAAATTGATAGTCCAGATCATGGTTGCTTCGATGGTTGCATTCCTGGGGTATCGGCTTCAATGGGTGGTATCTTTGACCGGAGACACGATTATTACCATCATCTGGGTTGTGGGAATTACCAATGCCGTTAATCTCTTGGACAATATGGACGGCCTATGCGCGGGAATCGGCCTGATCGCCGCAGCCTTTTTTTCCTACCTGTATTTTGCCGGTGGCGCTTCTCAGTATCTGCCAGTTTCTCTTCTCCTGGCTGGGGCCTCTGCCGCCTTTCTGGTATTCAACTTTCACCCAGCCTCCATTTTTATGGGAGATTGCGGGAGCCTCCCCATAGGGTTTGCCCTTTCCATGCTTTGCCTGCACCCGGCTACAAGGCCCCTTGACTTCAGTGTTTCCCTTTATGCTCTGCCGGTCCTTGTCCTGATGGTACCCATCTTTGACACCACCATGGTGACGGTCATTCGTATCTTGAGCGGCCGAAAGCCTTCAACGGGGGGCCGAGACCACACGTCCCACCGCTTAGTTCTCATGGGTTTCAGCGAAAGAGGTGCGGTCCTTTTCCTTTACGGAACGGGGGCAATGTCTGCGCTGGCAGCAGTCTTTGTCCAACAGCACGATTCCTTGGCTGCGCCCACAGTCATTATTCCCCTGATCTTGTCTGTCATCCTCATGGGGATCTACCTGGCCCAAATCCGGGTATACCCGGAAAAGGAATTCTCGGTCCTTCGAGAAGGACGTTTTACACC